>NZ_JAZGJQ010000006.1:0-108801 GCF_036408855.1 Olsenella absiana | reverse complement strand
CTCGACATGTCGTTGCTGGACCACTGGGACGAGAGGAGCGTTAGCACGGACTAGGAAGCCGCAAGCAAGTCCTGCCGACATAGGGGGGTCAGAAGACATTTGCGAAAGATACTTGACGGAACCACGGGGGAGTTCTGTGGCAGCGACCGGCTCTCGATAGGGGGCGCCTCCTCGGAGGCGCCCTTTTGCAGATCCACCCAGAATTGTGCTTGCATAGAAGTTAGCCAAGGTGTACTATAAAGTTAGTTGAGGGCAACAAGTTCCCGCAACGAGTTATCACCTGCCCGAAAGGCGTGACTCCTCTCCCACGCCACAGAGGGCCCCAGCGCCGCCGGCCTCCCCCTGACACTGCCGGCGGCGCATTCTTGTGCAGACTCGCGTTAGAAGAGGGGAGCGACCCCGCTTGCGGGGCCGCTCCCTGGGTGCGCATTCGCGCGGACGTCCTTCTCGGGCGCATGCCCCTACTTCTTGGCCTTGCCCTGGTTGGCGACGGCCTGGATCTTGGCGGCGATCATGTCGGGGTCGCCGACGTAGTGCTTGTCGACGACGTTCCAGTCCTGGTCGAAGGTGTAGGACAGGGGGATGGCCGTCGGGATGTTGACGTTCAGGATCTCGTCCGGGGTGAGCTTGTCGAACTTCATGACGAGGGCGCGCAGGCTGTTGCCGTGGGCGGCGATGAGGACGCGCTTGCCGGCCTTGAGCTCAGGGGCGATCTCGTCCTGGAAGTACGGCCAGGCGCGGGCGATGGTGTCCTTCAGGCACTCGGTGTAGGGGAGGACGTCCTTCATCGCGACGTCGCGGAACATCTCCTGGGTGTGGGGGTCGCGCTCGTCGCCGGGCTCGAGGGCCAGGGGCGGCACGTCGTAGGAGCGACGCCAGATCTTGACCTGCTCCTCGCCGTACTTGGCCGCGGTGTCGGCCTTGTTCCAGCCCTGGAGTGCGCCGTAGTGGCGCTCGTTGAGCTTCCAGGTCTTGACGACGGGCAGCCAGGCGCGGTCCATCTCGTCGAGCACGTTGTTCAGGGTGTGGATGGCGCGCTTGAGGTAGGAGGTGTAGCAGACGTCGAAGTCGTAGCCGGCCTCCTTGAGGGCCCTGCCGCCCGCCTGGGCCTCCTTGACGCCGTTCTCGGAGAGCTCGACGTCGGTCCAGCCGGTGAAGAGGTTGGCCTTGTTCCACTCGCTCTCGCCGTGGCGGATGAGCACGAGGTGCATGAGCTGATCTTCGCTTGCCATAGGAGTCCTTTCCCTAACGAGACGTTTCCTGCACATGCTCGGCAGTCTACTGCCTTTACGCATGTAGTATGACCCTTTCGGGTATAGTTTGTAGTGGTTAACTTATGACGGACGCCTTGAGTGCGCCGTCGGTGGCGCCGCTCGAGGGCGCCCGGAGAGGAGGGTCGGACATGAGTGGTATCGACGTCGTCATAGTCGTCGCGGTGGCTGCGGTGCTCGCCCTGTGCGTGCGGAGCTTCGTACGCCACAAGGACGGCTGCGCGGACTGCGCGAGCGCGGGATCCTGCAGTGCCAGCGCCCGTGCGCAGGGGCGCTGCGTCGCCACGGAGGACATGCTGAGGCGCGCGGACGCTGCGCTCGGCGAGGCGGAGCGGGGACGAGGGGGGCGCGCGTAGCGGGTCCGCTGCCCGCCCGCCCTCCGGGTGCGCGCCGTTCGCTGCCGTCGGTGCGTGCTATCCTGCCACGGGCACAGGCCCGCCTCCCGGCCCACTCGCCTGCCCCGCGTGCCCTGAAACGTGCCAGTAACATCCATGTGGGATGCTAATCTGCCAGATATGTTGTCAGGGGCGGGGTCTTGTCCCAGCTCAGACCACGTACTCGTCTCCTTGAGGAGGGCATAGCATGAGCAACGACCGAAACGTTGACTTCGTGTTGCGCACAGTCGAGAAGCGCGACATCCGCTTCGTGCGGCTGTGGTTCTCGGACATCCTTGGAAACCTCAAGTCCTTCTCGATTTCCCCGGAGGAGCTTCCGGAGGCCTTCGAGGAGGGCATCGGGTTCGACGGCTCGGCGGTGGACGGCTTCGCCCCGGCCGAGGAGTCGGACATGCTCGCCTTCCCCGACGCGCAGACCTTCCAGATTCTGCCCTGGCGGCCGACCGAGGGCGGCGTCGCGCGCATCTTCTGCGACATCCGCACGCCGCAGGGCGAGCCCTTCGAGGGCGACGTCCGCGGCTGCCTCAAGCGCGTCTTCCAGAAGGCGGACAACGAGGGCTACGTCTTCAACGTCGGCCCCAAGATCGAGTACTTCTACTTCGCCGACGAGGGCCCCGAGCCCGTCACCGTGGACAGCGCCAGCTACTTCGACCTCACTCCGTACGACTCCGCGCGCGACCTGCGCCGCTCGACGACCCTCACCCTCGAGCGCATGTCCATCCCCGTGCAGTACTCCTACCACGCCAACGCCCCCTCGCAGAACGGCATCGAGCTGCGCTACAGCGAGGCCGTCAACTGCGCGGACAACATCATGACGGCACGGCTGGTCATCAAGCAGGAGGCCAACGAGCAGAACATGTTCGCCTCCTTCATGCCCAAGCCGCTAACCGGCCACTCGGGCTCGGCCATGTTCCTCTACGAGTCGCTGCTCAACCACGACGGTGAGAACCTCTTCTGGAGGGAGGGCGGCGAGGGCGAGGACCACCTTTCCGACCTCGCGCGTCACTTCACGGCCGGCATCCTCAAGTACGCGCCCGAGTTCATGCTCATCACCAACCCCACGGTCAACTCTTACAAGCGCCTGCAGGCCAACGGCGAGGTCCCCATCTTCGCCACCTGGGGGCGCCGCAACCGCGCTGCGCTCGTGCGCATCCCGACCTACAAGCCGGGCAAGAAGATGGCCGCGCGCATCGAGGTCCGCAACCCCGACCCCACGGCCAACCCCTATCTGGCCTGCGCTGCCACGCTCGCGGCGGGCCTGCGCGGCGTCGAGGACGAGCTGCCCCTCACCGACGAGCTGTCGCTGTCCGGCGACGACCTCAGCGAGGAGCGCATGGCCGCGGCCGGCTTCCGCCGCCTCCCGCGCAGCCTCGGCGAGGCGATCGACGCCTTCGTCGCCTCCGACCTCATGCGCGAGGTCCTCGGCGACCAGATCTTCGACTACCTCGTGACGAACAAGCGCAAGGAGTGGGAGGACTACTGCACCACGGTGACCGACTGGGAGAAGGCCCACTACTACGCGGGCTTCTAGGACGTCGACGGCAGTTCCAGGCGCCTCGCGAACTGCGATGCGGCCGGCACCTGGCTTCAGGTGCCGGCCGCTTATTCATCCCAGGGATTATCGGGGGCGTTTTATAGCGGGAGTGTTAAAGTTAGGACTTCCCGCACAAATTCGGGCGTGGCTGGCTGAAAATTGTTTATGCAATCGCCAGGCCGTCAGGCAGCGAGGCGCGCGACGCGCCCCGGGCCCAGGCGGCGGGCCCTCGGGCCCCGAGCTGGCACGCCCGACAGGTCGAGGTGCCGAGGCACCGCCTTCCCTGAGATGAAGGAGTAGGAACATGATCACCAGGAAGCAGTTCGTCAGTGCGTCCTTTGGCGCGCTTCTCACGGGGACGCTCGCAGCCTGCGGCTCCCAGGGCTCCAAGGACGCCGCGTCAGGCGCGTCCGCACCGAGCTCGGCCGCAACCGACTCCCAGGGCTACGTCCTGGTCAAGGAGGGAACGCTCACCGGCGTCTCCGACATGGCATACCCGCCGCTCGAGTCCATCCCTGAGGGCTCCACCAAGCCCGAGGGCTTCGAGATCGACCTCATGGACGCCGTCGCCGGCAAGCTCGGCCTCACGATGGAGTGGCTGCCCGCAACGAAGTTCGACACCATCGTCCCCCTCATCAAGCAGGGCGGCAAGGCTGACGTGGGCGTCTCGGCCTTCACCATCACCGACGAGCGCAAGCAGCAGATCGACTTCACCGACTCCTACCTGGACTCCAACCAGGGCCTCGTGACCAAGGCAGACGCCGCGGCCGACACCCAGGAGGCCCTGAACGCCTCGGGTACCAAGGTGGCCTGCCAGTCTGGCACCACCGGCGAGACGTGGATCAGGGAGAACCTCCCCAACGCCGAGTGCGTGCCCCTCGACGACGCGATCCAGGCGATGACTGGCGTGCAGACCGGCCTGTACGCCGCCTGCGTCGCCGACCTGCCGGTCGTCACCTACCTTTGCAACAAGTCCTACACGGACTGCAAGGTGGCCCTGCAGATCCCCACGGGCGAGCAGTACGGCATCGTCGTCTCCAAGGACAACAAGAAGCTCACCGCCGACATCAACTCCGCCCTCGCGGACCTCAAGGACGACGGCACCATCGCCAGCCTCGAGGAGAAGTGGTTCGGCGAGGCCCTCTAGCGCCGCGCCGCCCCAACCCACCAGCTGCGGGCGCACCAAGGCGTCCGAGAGATAGCAAGGAGAGTGCACATGTTCACCAGGAAGCAGTTCGTATCCGCGTCGGTCGGCGCGCTCGTTGCGGGCACCCTCGGCGCCTGCTCCTCCAACGGCTCCAACGGCGGCTCCGCCGCCACCAAGGCCTCCGACGACAGCTACACGCTCGTCCAGAGCGGCAAGATCCTCGGCGCCTCCGACCTGCAGTACCCGCCCCTCTCGCAGATGAACGAGAGCACGGGCCAGCCCGAGGGCTTCGAGATCGACCTGCTGGCCGCCCTCGCCGAGAAGATGGGCCTCGAGTCCGGCTGGATCGACCCGATCAAGTTCGACGCGATCATCCCGCTGATCCAGCAGGGCGGCAAGGCCGACGTGGGCCTGTCCGCCTTCACCATCACCGACGAGCGCCTGAAGCAGGTCGACTTCACCGACTCCTACCTTGACTCCAACCAGGGCCTGGTCGTGAAGAAGGAGCTCACCGACGACGCCGAGGCCTACCTCAACCAGGCGGGCAGGAAGGTGGCCGCCCAGTCCGGCACCACCGGCGAGAGCTGGGCGAAGGAGAACCTCCCCAACGCCGAGCTCGTCCCCCTCGACGACGCCATCCAGGCCATGACCGGCGTCTCCACCGGCCTCTACGACGGCTGCGTCGCCGATCTGCCCGTGGTGAGCAACCTCACCCTCAACTCCTACACGGACCTGACGGTGGCCAAGCAGATCCCCACGGGCGAGCAGTACGGCATCGCCGTCTCCAAGGACAACCCCGGCCTCACGAAGGCGCTCAACAAGGCGCTCACGGAGATCCAGGGCGACGGCACCCTGGACGAGCTCAAGACCAAGTGGTTCGGCTCCAACATCTAGCGAGCTGTCACGGCCGGCGCGGGGCGCCGGTGCTGGGCAGGCGGACCCTCGAGGGTCTGCCTGCCCTTATGGATTGCAGGAAAGGCGGGGACACCCCATGCATGACAAGACGAAGAGGGGGCATGGCCGGCTGCGCGGGCTCGTAGGCGCGCTCGTGCTCGCCCTCGCGATCGCGCTCGCCGGCGCGGCAGCGCTCCCGGACGAGGCCTTCGCGCTCACGACGAACAAGGCGACGGCCAGGCCCAACGAGGACGGCGGCGACGGCGTCATCGGCGGCATCGCCACGCGCCTCACGTGGGAGGGCACGGTCGCGGACGGCGAGGAGCTCTCGAGCATCACGCTGACGCTGCCCGATGACGCCTCCTTCGCGGACTCTACGACGAGGGTGACCGTCCTGGACGGCCTCAACCGCATCAACCAGGACAGCACGGTCAGCGCCTCGGGCAACTCCCTCACGGTGGACTTCGCCTTGCCGATCCCCGCCGACTCGCTGCTCAGGCTCGAGGTCGAGGGCATGACCTTCCCCTCCGAGGGCGGGGACTACGTGGTCTCGGGCTCCTACGTCAACGACCAGGGCACCCAGCAGCTCCAGGACTCGCCCGCCATCAGCGTCATCGCCAACACGCCGCTGCAGCAGGCCGTGGACTGGCTCGACGGGCAGGCCTGGGTCGCGGCCTGGAACGCCAACCCCTTCCTGGGGATGTTCTTCAGGCCCCAGCTGCTGCTGACCTCGTTCGCCTCGCTGGCGCCCGGCTGGGTCCTGTGCCTCGTCATCGTGCTCGTGGCCTACCCGTTCGCCATCCTGCTCGGCCTCGTCGCGGCGTTCATGAAGATCTCGCGCCACCGCCTTTTGCGCGCCATCGCGATCGTCTACATCAACATCCTGAGGGGCACGCCGCTCTTCCTGCAGATCTACATCATGTTCTTCGGCCTGCCGATGGTCGGCATCAACATCAACAACAACGTCCTCGGCGTCATCGTGATGGCGATCAACTCCTCGGCCTACCTCGCGGAGATCTTCCGCGCCGGCATCGAGTCCATCCCGCGCGGCCAGTACGAGGCGGCGGCCTCCCTCGGCATGAACCACATGCAGACGATGGTCTCCGTGATCCTGCCGCAGACGGTGCGCCGCGTCATCCCCACGGTCACGAGCGACTTCATCACCTCCTACAAGGACACCTCGCTGCTCTCCTCGGTCGGCGTCATGGAGCTCATGATGTTCTCCAAGAACCTCACGACCGTGACCGGCAACATCACGCCCTACATGGCGGCCGCCATCTTCTACCTGATCGTCACCCTGCCGCTGATCAAGGTCGTCGGCATCGTGGAGAAGAACCTCGCGCGCTCCGAGAGGGGAGGCGGCCCGAGGCCCAAGGCGCAGGCCGCCGGCCGCGCGTCCGAGCAGGAGGGCGACGACGAGGGCCTCGAGGTCGCGGGCTCGAGCCACGCGGAGGCGAGCGACGCGGACGAGCTCCCCGGCGCGCTCCGCGCCCTCGTGGCGCCGTTCTGCGCCCACAACACGTTTGGAGGTATGGCCGATGCCGAGTAAGCACAAGCTGGGGGCCGCGGCCTCCATCGAGGTACCGCCCGCCCTCCCGGCCGACGAGGCCGCGAGGCTCGCGTTCGAGCACGACCGCGCGCTCACCCGCCACCACTTCGAGGAGGGCGAGCACCCCGTGGTGCGCATCGAGCACCTCAACAAGACCTTCGACGGCTCCACGCAGGTCCTGCGCGACGTCAACCTCGACGTCTGGCCCGGCGAGGTCGTCGTGGTGCTGGGGCCGTCCGGCTCGGGCAAGTCCACGATGCTGCGTTGCATCAACCTGCTCGAGAAGCCGACCGCCGGCCACATCCTCATCGAGGACAAGGAGATCACGGGCTCGGCCAAGACCGACGTCAACAAGCTCCGCCAGAACCTCGGCATGGTCTTCCAGAGCTTCAACCTCTTCCCGCACCTCACCGCCAAGCAGAACGTCATGATCGGCCAGACCAAGGTCCTCAAGAAGGACAAGGCCGAGGCGGCGCGCGAGGCGGAGCGCCAGCTCGAGGCCGTCGGCCTGCTCGACAGGGCGGACTTCAAGCCGGCGCAGCTCTCCGGCGGCCAGCAGCAGCGCGTCGCCATCGCCCGCGCCGTCGCCATGCACCCCGACGTGCTGCTCTTCGACGAGCCGACCTCCGCGCTCGACCCCGAGCTCGTCCGCGGCGTCCTCGACGTCATGCGCGACCTCGCGGAGAACGGCGGCATGACCATGATCGTCGTCACCCACGAGATGGGCTTCGCGCGCGAGGTCGCGGACCGCGTGGTCTTCATGGAGGGCGGCGTGGTGGTGGAGCAGGGCCTGCCCGAGAAGGTCTTCGACCACCCGGAGAACGCCCGCACGGCCGAGTTCCTGGGAAGCATCGACTAGCGCCGCCTCCCTGGCCCCGGCCCTTCTCGGCCGGGGCGCACGAAGGGGGGAGACGAGCTGCGAGCGCGACGGCGCCCCTGGCACGCAGCGTGCCGGGGGCGCCTCCCGTTCGGGTGCCATGGGAGGGAATGAGACACATTGTGAACAATATCGGATGGATAAAGCCGGCGTGCGAACGGCTGTGATACTATGGCGAACAGGTATCTGACGCAGTCGGCAGTTGGATTGGGGTCTGAGGATGCACCACAAGAATATCCTCCTCATGTCGCGGACGTCCCGCCACCACGAGCGCATGCGCGAGCTGTCGCACGCCCTGGACGTCTCGATCGCGCTCGCGACGCCTGACACGTTCTCGCAGGCGATCGTGAGCGGGCATGACTTCGACCTCGTCATCCTTGACTCCGCCGGCATGGACGAGGAGACCCTGAACGCGGTCGACTCCTACGTCGCCAACAACAGCTACATCCCGGTCCTCGTGATCCAGGACGAGGACAAGCTCCAGAGCCTGCGCATGCCCGTCCAGGGCCACAACGACTTCATCCTCGCGACGGCGGGGGAGGCAGAGTTCGAGGCGCGCTGCTCGCTGTTGCTCTGGCCCGGCGAGGAGAGCGCCCCGGCGGACATCGTGACCGTGGACAACATGACGATCAACCTCGCCACCTACCAGGTCTACATCGACGGCGCGCCCGTGGACCTCACGCTGATGGAGTACTCGCTGCTCTCCTTCCTTGCCACCCACCCCTCGCGCGCCTACTCGCGCGAGACGCTGCTGCACCGCGTGTGGGGCTTCGAGTACTGCGGCGGCACGCGCACGGTGGACGTCCACATCCGTCGCGTGCGCTCCAAGGTGGGGCCGCAGGTGGCCGCCCACATCGTCACGGTCCGTGGCGTGGGCTACCTCTTCAAGCTCTAGGCGAGGCTCCGCCGTCGGGGGCGTCTGGCAGGCGCCCCGCGCTTTCAGCTTGCCGGCAGCGGGTCTTCAGGTAGCCAAGAGGCTTGTCCGAGTGGTGTGGACCTGGGCAGTCGTAGAATGCGGCGCGTACCGGCGGGGTAGAGTTCACCTTGTCAAGAGGCGAGACGCCAGACCGGCGCCCGTCACATTGTCCTAGACAGCAAGGGGCGATACCATGGCAAGCGATTACAACCAGACACCTCCCGCGCCGGGCTCCTACGGTGCCTCGGGAGGCTCCGACCAGCCGAACCAGCCTCAGGGCACCGAGAGGATCTCGTACGCCCAGGCCCAGCAGGGACCCACCTCCCAAGGTCCCACCCCCGGCGGCACCGCCGGTGCCGGCTCCGGCAAGGGGGACGGCGGGCACGGCAAGGCGGGCGCCAGGGGCGTCGTGGGCGGCGCCGTCGCCGGCGGCGTCGTGTCGGCGGCGCTGGTCTGTGCCCTTCTCGGCACGGGCGTGATCGGCGGTGCGCAGAAGTCTGCGACCACGTCGACCACGGGCTCGTCCAACAACGGCACGATCACGATCAACACCAACGACGAGAACGCCACGACCGCCGAGGCCGTCGCCTCCAAGTGCCTGCCCTCCGTCGTCACCATCACTGTCACGTCCAGCGAGGGCACGGGCCTCGGCTCCGGCGTCATCCTGGACAACGACGGCAACATCATCACCAACTACCACGTGGTCGACGGCGCCCAGAGCATCTCGGTCACGATCGACGGCAAGAGCTACACGGGCACGCTCGTGGGCTCCGACGCCTCGAGCGACATCGCGGTGGTCCACGCCGAGGTCGACGACGGCACCACCCTCACCCCGATCGAGGTCGGCGACTCCTCCTCGCTCGTGGTGGGCGAGTGGGTCATGACGATCGGCAGCCCGCTCGGGCTCGAGCAGTCCGTCTCCACGGGCATCGTCTCGGCGCTCTACCGCTCCACGCTCACGCAGTCCGCGAGCGGCAACACCATCTACACCAACCTGATCCAGACCGACGCCGCAATCAACCAGGGCAACTCCGGCGGCGCCCTCGTCAACGCCCAGGGCCAGCTCGTCGGCATCAACACCCTGCTCGCCTCCGAGACCCAGTCCTTCTCGGGCATCGGCCTCGCGATCCCGGGCAACTACGCCGTGGACATCGCGGAGAAGATCATCGCGGGCGAGCCGGTCACCCACGCCTATATGGGCGTCTCCGTGCAGACCGTGAACGCCACCAACGCCCAGGCCAACAACCTCGGCGCCAACGAGGGCGCCTACGTCGCCGCCGTCACCGACGGCGGGTCCGCCGCCTCTGCGGGCATCCAGGTGGGCGACATCATCACCAAGGTGGACGACACCGACGTCGCCTCCGCCGACGGGCTGATCCTCGCGGTGAGGTCGCACTCGGTGGGCGACACCGTGACGGTCACCTATGTCAGGGGCAACGAGACCAAGACCGCCCAGGTCACGCTCGGCTCGGACGAGGGCGCGACCACGGGCTCCGGCTCGTCGTCGGTATCGGGCGGGAACGGCTCGGAGAGCATCCCGTACGACCTCTACGATTACTACCGCCGCTACTACGGCGGCAGCCAGAGCCGCTAGAGCCGCCGGCGCGGGGGTGCCCCCCGCGCGTGGGCCCGCCCCGCGCGGGTGGGAGAAGGGCTTCGAGGAGGGTCCCGGCCGGGGCCCTCCTTCGCGTCTTCGGCGGGGTGCCCCACGCCCTCGGGGAGTACCATCTGATTCTGGGCACGCCCCGGCCGAGCCGGCGCCTGCGCCCGCGAGAGAGGTGACAGACATGCGCTTCGTACACACCGCCGACCTCCACCTGGGCAGGAGGCTCGCGCAGATGCCCCTCGAGGAGGACCTCGCCTACGTCCTCGACGAGCTGGCGGGCGTCGTGGAGAGCGAGGACGCGAGCGCCCTCGTCGTCGCCGGCGACGTCTTCGACAGCCCCAACCCGAGCGAGGCGGCCCTGCGCCAGTGGGACGCCTTCCTGCGGCTCATGGCGGGTCGGGGCGTCCACACGCTGGTGGTGAGCGGCAACCACGACTCCGGGGCGCGCCTCGCCTACGGCGCGACGTTCGCTGCCGACAAGCGCGTCTACATCGCGGGCGAGCTCACCGGCGAGGTGGTCCACGTGGAGGTGGACGGCGCCACCTTCTGGCTCGTCCCCTTCGTGAGGCCGGCGGACGTGCGCGCCTGGGCCCAGCGCCTGGGCCTCGACGCCTCGGGGGTAGTGGGCTACGACACCGCGCTCAGGTTCGTGCTCGACCACGTCCGCGGCCTGCCGGAGTTCTCGCGCGGGCCCAACGTGTGCGTGGCGCACCAGTTCGTGACCTGCGGCGGAGCCTCGCCCGAGCGCAGCGACTCAGAGCGGCTCTCGCTCGGCACCCTCGACAACGTGGACTTCTCCGCCTTCGACGGCTTCGACTACGTCGCCCTCGGGCACGTGCACCGCCCGCAGCGGGTGGGGCGCGACACTTGCCGCTACGCGGGCAGCCCGCTCAAGCTCTCGAGCTCGGAGATCGTGCAGCAGAAGTCGTTCGCCGTCGTCGACGTGGGCGCGCCTGTGGCCCAGGCGGCGCCGCGCGGCAAGCACTTCGCCCCCACGCCCGCCTTGCAGCCCGCGCCCACGGCCTCCGCGCCCGGCGTCGGCGTGAGGCTCCGGCCGGTCCGCCCGCTCCACGACTTCAGGGCGGAGCGCGGCTCGCTCGACGAGCTGGTCGCGCGGGCCCAGGCGGAGCCGGAGGCGGAGCGGCTCGACTACGTCCGCGCCATCGTCACCGACGACTCGGCGCTCGACGTGGTGGCGCGCCTGCGCCACGTCTGGCCCAACCTCGAGCAGGTGACCTTCGACAACTCCATCACCCGGGCGGCGGGGGCCACGACCCCGGACGCCGAGGTCACGGGCCGCAGCATGCAGGAGCTCTTCTCGCAGTTCTTCTCGGAGCAGGCGGGAAGGCAGCCGAGCGAGGAGGAGGCCGCCCTCGTGCGGGAGGCCTTCGACCGTGTCATGGGGGGAGAAGAGCGCGCATGAGACCGCTGAGGCTGACCATGGAGGCCTTCGGGCCCTACGCCAAGAGGCAGGAGCTCGACTTCTCGCGCTTCGGCGACCGGGGTCTGTTCCTGATATACGGGGACACCGGGGCGGGCAAGACGATGGTCTTCGACGCGATCGCCTACGCCCTGTTCGGGCGGGCGTCGGGCGGCCGCGACGTGACGACGCTCAGGAGCGACTTCTCGCCGGCGGACGCGCCCACGAGCGTGACCCTCGACTTCGAGCACGCGGGGCGCACCTACAGCGTGACCAGGGCGCCGCAGCAGATGCTCGAGAGGCGCCGGCGCACTCAGGGGGCCTCCGCCTTGGTGAGCAGGGCCGCGGTGGCCACGCTTACCTCGGGGGAGGAGGTGCTGGCCAGCGGGACCAAGGCGGTCGATCGCGAGGTCACGGGGCTCCTCGGCCTCGACTACAACCAGTTCCGGCAGGTCACGATGATCGCCCAGGGGGCGTTCCGCGAGCTGCTCAACGCGGACCCGGACGCGCGCGAGGGGGTCCTGCGCAAGATCTTCGGCACCGAGGAGCTCGACCGGCTCGAGTCCGAGCTCGCGGCGGGCGCGCGCTCCTCCGCCGAGGCGCTCGCGCGGGCGCGCGCGGACTTCTCGGCCGCCGTCGCCCGCGTGGACGTGCAGGACGCCGAGCTCGACCACGACCGGGGCCTGAGGGTCCTCGTGGGGGAGCGGCCCGAGCTCGACGCCGACGCCTGCGTGGAGGCGCTCGGCGCGCTGGTCGAGGCCGAGCGCGGGGACGAGCTCGACGTCACGGCCGCCATGGGGGAGGCCAAGCGGGAGGCCCAGGCGGCCCACGACCGCGAGCGCGAGGCGCAGGAGGCCGTGGGCGCGGTGCGCGAGCTGCGCGCCGCCCGCGCGAGGCTGGACGCCGCCCGCCAGGCGGAGTCGCGTGCCGCCGAGGCGCTCGCGAAGGCCGCTCGGGAGCACGACGGGCGCCACCACGACCTCGTCGCCCGCGAGGGGGAGCTCGCGCGGGCGCTGCCGCGCTACGACGAGCTCGAGCGCAGGCGCGCCGCCGTCGCGCAGGCGCGCGAGCGCAGGCGCGCCGCGCAGGCGCGCGCGGAGGAGCTCGGGGCTCGCGTCGGGGGGCTCGAGGAGCGTGTCAAGGACGCGCGCGCCCGGATCGCGGCGGACGAGGGGGTGGAGGCGGAGCTCGCGCGGACGACCTCGGAACTCGCCGCGTCCACCCAGCTCGAGGGGCGCCTCGACGCAGCCCTGGCGGACGCCGCGGCGCTCGCGGAGGCCGAGGCAGGCCTCGCACCGGCGGCGGAGAGGGTGGACGGCGCGCGGGAGGCGGAGGCGCGCGCGACCGCGGCGGCGGACCAGGCCTTCTCCGACCTCGTCGCCAACGACGCGGCCTTCGTCGCCTCCCAGCTCAGGGAGGGCGAGCCCTGTCCCGTGTGCGGCTCGCTCGCGCATCCGCGCCCCGCACGTCCGGCGCAGAGCGCGCCGGACGCCGGCGCCCTCGAGGCCACGCGCGCCGCCCAGCGCCGGGCTCGCGAGGAGCTCGAGCGCCGCCAGAACGAGTACCTCAGCCTGAGGGCGAGCGTGCGGGAGCGCACGAGGGCGCTGCGCGCGTGCGCCACGGGCCTGCTGGGACCGGAGGCCGTCGCTGCGGCCGAGGGGGCCGCCGCGAAGACGGACGAGGCCGGCTCGCAGGCCGGGGTCGCCGAGCCCCTGCGCGCCGCGCTCGCGGCCGAGCGGGGGGAGGTCGCGCACCGCACGCGCACGCTCGGCGTGCGCGAGTCCGACCTCGCCGACAGGCTCGAGCGCGTGAGGGGCTACCAGGAGTCGCTCAAGGCCGACGAGGCGGACCTCCTCGAAGCGCGCAGCGACCTCGCCGACGCCTCCACGGCCGCCACCGCCGAGGCTGGGGCCGAGGCCCGCGCCGAGGCGGCCCTCGACGAGCTCGGCGGAAGCCTCGAGTACCCCTCGCGCGAGGAGGCGACAGAGCAGCTCGAGTCCGTGCGCAAGGAGGTCGCCGCCGTCGAGGGCGCCCTCGAGGCGGCGCGCGGCGCGCACAACGCCGCCGAGCAGGACGTCGCGGCCGCCGAGGTCCTTCTCGACGCCCGCGCCAAGCGCCTCGAGGAGCTCGGGGCCAGCGAGGCGACCGTGAAGGAGCGGCTCTCGGTGCTCAAGGAGGCCACGATCAAGGCCGAGGCGCGCCAGCGCCACCTCGAGCAGGCCCTGAGGGCCGCATACGCGCGCCGCGAGAAGAACGAGGGGCTCCTCGCCGAGCTCTCCTCGCTCGCGGAGGGCCTGCCCGCGCTCGAGGCGCGCGCCAGGTCGGCGCAGGTGATCGCCGACGTCGCCCGCGGGCGCGGCAGCGGCACCAACCACATCTCCTTCGAGCGCTACGTCCTCGGGTTCTACTTCGACCAGGTGATCATCTGCGCCAACCGCAGGCTCACGGTCATGTCGGACGGCCACTTCGAGCTCGTGCGCAACACCGAGGGCGAGAGCCGCGGCAAGGGCGGGCTCTCGCTCGACGTGATCGATTACGCCACGGGCAAGCGCCGCCCGGTGAGCTCGCTCTCGGGCGGCGAGACCTTCGAGGCCTCGCTCTCGCTGGCGCTCGGGCTCTCCGACTACGCCCAGCAGCAGGCCGGCGGCATGCACCTTGACACCGTCTTCATCGACGAGGGCTTCGGGTCGCTCGACCCCGAGTCGCTCGAGCTGGTCATGCAGGTGCTCGCGGAGCTCGCCTCGGGCGACTGCCTGGTGGGGATCATCAGCCACGTGGAGGAGCTGGAGAAGCGCATCGACCGGAGGATCGAGGTGTCAAAGACGCTCGAGGGCAGCAGCGCCCAGGTGGTGGTGGAGTAGGTTCGCCGAGATGTTGCTATATACCTCATAGGGGTATATAGTGGCTACTGCGGACGAGGCCCAGGAGGGGGAGAGATGGCGGAAGACGAGGGCAAGAAGGAGTGCGCCACGTGTGCGCACCTCAAGCGCACGCCGCGCTCGGAGGAGCTGAAGCACGACGTGACCTGCCGCTGCAACCGCGTGATCGGCCAGCTCAACGGCATCAAGGCCATGGTGGACGAGGACCGCTACTGCGGCGACGTGCTGACCCAGCTCGCGGCCGTGGAGAGCGCGGTGAAGGCCATCTCGCGCGAGGTCATGCGCGACCACCTCGAGACCTGCGTCGTGGAGGACATCCGCGACGGCGACACCGCGGTCATAGACGAGCTCATGAGGCTCTTCAAGAAGTTCATGTAGGGGGTCGGCGGAGGGGCCGGCGCGGAGGCGGGCGCAGGCCCGCCTCCGGGACTTGGGCCTCGCAGCGACCTAGCATACCCCACTATGGTATATACGTACGAAGGAAGGGCACGCAGATGAAGGAAACGTTCGACATCACGGGGATGACGTGCGCCTCGTGCTCCGCGCGCGTGCAGAAGGCGGCCTCGGCCGTCGACGGCGTGAGCGAGGCAAGCGTCAACCTGCTCAAGAACTCGATGGAGGTCGACTACGACGGGGCGGCCGCCACGGCGGACGCCGTGGTCGCCGCCGTCGAGAAGGCCGGCTACGGCGCGACCCCGCGCCACCCCCACGGCCCGGCTGCCCCTGCCGCGGGCGGCACCCACGAGCTCGAGAGTGCCGAGAACGCCTCGCAGGCCAGCGCCTGCAAGGCGCTCGACGAGAAGCTCCGCCAGCTCGTGGCCTCCGCGGTCTTCTCGGTCCCGCTGTTCTACCTCGCCATGGGCCCCATGCTCGGCTGGCCGGAGGTCCCGGGCCTCTCGGGCATGCAGGGGATGATGGCCGACGCATTCACCCAGTTCGTCCTCGCGTCGCTCGTGATCCTCACCAACCGGCACTACTTCGTGACGGGCTTCCGCACCCTGGCGCACCTCTCGCCCAACATGGACTCCTTGATCGCCGTGGGCTCGGGCGCGTCGTTCGCCTGGTCCGTCGTGATGCTCTACGGCATGGCTCTCGCGCTGGGCGCGGGCGACCTCGAGGCCGCGCACGCCGACATGCACAACCTGTACTTCGACTCGGCGGGCATGATCTTGGCCCTCATCACGCTCGGAAAGTACTTCGAGGCGCGCGCCAAGCTCAAGACCACCGACGCCATCAGCGACCTCATGAACCTCGCCCCCAAGCAGGCGACGGTCGTCCGCGACGGGGCCGAGCTCGTCGTCCCCACCGACGAGGTCGTCGTCGGCGACACCCTCGTGGTGCGCACCGGCGAGTCCGTGCCCGTCGACGGCGTCGTCACCGAGGGCACCGCCGCGATCGACGAGTCCGCCATCACCGGCGAGCCCATCCCCGTCGAGAAGGTCGCGGGCGACAAGGTCACGGGTGCGACCGTCACCCGCGGCGGCTGGTTCAGGATGCGCGCCTGCGCCGTCGGCGACGACACCGCGCTGGCCGGCATCATCCGCCTTGTGGACGAGGCCACGAGCTCCAAGGCCCCGATCGAGCGCTTCGCCGACAGGATCGCCGCCGTCTTCGTGCCCGTCGTCCTTGCGATTGCCGCGGCCACCTTCGTGGCCTGGGTCGCCCTGCTCGCCCCCGGCGACGTCGCGCTGGCGCTGACCCACGCCATCAGCGTGCTGGTCATCAGCTGCCCCTGCGCGCTCGGCCTCGCGACCCCCACGGCGATCATGGTCGGCACCGGCCGTGGGGCCAAGAACGGCATCCTGATCAAGGACGCGACCTCGCTCGAGACGGCCTGCAAGGTCACCACCGTCGTGCTGGACAAGACCGGCACCATCACCGAGGGCGCCCCCCGCGTGACCGACGTCGAGCTCGCCCCCGGCGTCGAGGCAGACGAGCTCGTCGGCCTCGCCTCCGCCCTCGAGCGCAAGAGCGAGCATCCGCTCGCCAGGGCCGTCGTGGGCTATGCCGCGGAGAGCGACGTCGCGGACGAGGCGGACGTCGAGGACTTCGAGCAGGTCGCGGGCGGCGGCCTGGCCGGCACCGTCGCGGGCTACCACGTGCTCGCCGGTAACGCCCGCCTGATGGGCCAGCGCGGCGTGGACATCTCCGCCCTCCAGGCCGCGGCCGACCGCATGGCCGCGGACGCCAAGACCCCGCTCTACTTCGCCGCGGACGGCCGTCCCCTCGGCGTGATCGGCGTCGCCGACGTGGTCAAGCCCACGAGCCGGCGCGCCATCGAGCGCCTGCGCTCCATGGGCGTGAGGACGTTGCTGCTCACGGGCGACCAGGCAAAGACCGCCCGCGCGGTCGCGCGCCAGGTCGGCGTCGACGAGGTCATAGCCGGCGTCCTGCCCGACCAGAAGGAGGGGGAGGTCAGGCGCCTGCAGGAGGCCGGCGAGGTCGTGGCCATGGTCGGCGACGGCATCAACGACGCCCCGGCGCTGGCGCGCGCCGAGGTCGGCATCGCCATCGGGGCGGGCACGGACGTCGCGAAGTCCTCGGCGGACGTCGTGCTGCAGCACTCCGACCCGGCCGACGTCGCGACCGCCATCGAGCTCAGCCGCGCGACCATGCGCAACATCAAGCAGAACCTGTTCTGGGCGCTGTTCTACAACGTCATCTGCATACCCGTCGCCGTCGGCGTGCTCGCGCCCTGGGGCGTCACGCTCAACCCGATGATCGGCGCGGCGGCGATGGGCTTCTCCAGCGTGTTCGTGGTGAGCAACGCGCTGCGCCTGCGCGGCTGGAGGCCGAGCGAGCCGAGCGCCGCCGGGCAGCCGGCCGGGGGCGCGGAGCCCGCGCTCACCCAGGCCGGAAAGGCGCCCGCCGGGGCGCAGGCCCAGGAGGGCGCCCAGGCACAGGATGGGGATTCAGAGGGGTCCAGGACCACGGGTGGCCACGGGGCCACGTCCGGCCCCGCCAAGAAGGGAGAGATCGACATGAGGTCCGTCAAGCTCAAGGTGGAGGGAATGATGTGCGAGCACTGCGTGGCGCACGTGACCGAGGCGCTTTCGGGCGTCAGGGGCGTGAGCAACGTGGCCGTATCGCTCGACAAGGGCGAGGCCACGCTGGACGCAGGCCTGCTCGTGAAGGACGACCAGCTCGTGGCGGCCGTGAAGGACGCCGGCTACGCCGCCGAGGTGGAGGCGTAGCCGGGGGACCCTAGCCGACCTTGCCGCTGGCGTCCCAGGGGATGCCGACGAGCCTTCCGGCCGAGAGCTCCCGGGCCCGCTCGACCCAGGGGGCCTCGGCCGCGGCGCGGGCGGCGAGCACGGGGTCGGACGTCTGCGTGAGGGAGAGGCACTGGTTCACGACCCACCAGCCGTGCGGGATCCGTGCGCGGTCGAGGTCGGCGACCAGCCGCGTCGCCTCCCGCACGGGCGTGTCCTCCGGCAGCGTCACGACGACGATCTGCGTCTGCGCCGGGTCGCGCAGGCGGGGCAGGAGGTCGACGACGCTCTGGGGGACGTCCCCTCCGGTGTGCTCGATCTGCTTGGCGAGGCTCTGGGCGCTCCCCAGCAGGAGCAGCGTGTGGCCGGTCGGGGCCGTGTCCACGACGACGGTCTCCTCGTCGGCGCGCTCGACGATGCGCGCGAACGCCCGGAAGGTGGCGATCTCCTGGGTGCAGGGCGAGCGGAGGTCTTCCTCGACGTATGCGAGGTCGTCGGCCCCCATGGTCTCGCGGGCCTTGGCGAGCACCTCCTCCTTGTAGCGCGCGAGCTCGGCGGCCTCGTCGATGTGGGAGACCTCGAGCCCCTCGAGGTCGAAGGCGGCGATGTGGTCGGCCGGGTCGGTCGTGGTGAGTCGCACGCGCTCTCCCGCTGCCGCGAGACGGCGCGCCACCTCGACGGCGACGCTCGTCTTGCCGACGCCGCCCTTGCCCATGGTGAGCACCACGCGCACACCGCGTGCGAGCAGGTCGGAGGTGAGGTCGGCGAGGCTTGCGAGCTGCGGTCGAGCGGCGTGCGCGCGCTCCGACGGGACCGTCTGCGTCGCGTCCGTCGCAGACGCCGGCACCGCCGCCGAACCGCCCTCGTAGGACGGTGCGTCGACGGGGGAGAGGAGGCGGCGCAGGCTGCTCGCGCCAGTGACGTCGAAGGCCCGGAGGGGGACCCAGCGGCGCTCCACGTCGCGGAGCCCCTCCGGCAGCCGGTCGAGCGCGTCGCGCTGAGAGGCCGCCATGGCACGCGCGGTCTCGTCCGCGGGCTCCTCGATGCAGCCGTTCACGACGAGCATTCGCGTACGGATCCCGAAGTCGCCGAGCTCGCGGGCGGAGCGTGCCGCCTCACCGAGCGAGAGCCGCTGCGGACGCGAGACGAGCACGAGCGCGCAGCGGCTCTCGTCCTTGAGCACGTCCATGGCGCGTCGGTAGTCCGTGCGCCTGTCGCCCAGGCCGGACAGCTGCCCCAGGCAGGAGGTGCCGGTCGTGTTCTCGTCGAGGAACGAGGTCCATGCGCTCGGCAGCTCGAGCATCCTCAGCGTGTGGCCGGTCGGCGCCGTGTCGAACACGATGTGGTCGTAGGTGCTCGCGACGTCCTCGTCGGCGAGCAGGCACGCGAATCGGTCGAAGGCGGCTATCTCCACCGTGCAGGAGCCCGACAGCTGCTCCTCGATGTTCGCGATCGCGTCGTCCGGAAGGATCCCTCTGTAGGGCCCCACCACGCGCTCGCGGTAGGCCGCCGCCTCGCGCACGGGGTCCACCTCCTCGAGCCAGAGCCCGGGGACGTCGCGGGCGGGGACGGGGTCGCGCCCGACCTGCTGCCCAAAGACGTCCCCGAGGTTGGACGCCGGGTCGGTCGTGACGAGAAGGACGCGCTCCCCGGAGTCCGCGAGCGCCGTCGCGACGGCGCAGGAGACGCTCGTCTTGCCGACGCCTCCCTTGCCCGTGAAGAAGAGGTACTGGAAGGCGTCGAGGTCGCGGGCGTCGAGTGGCCTGCGCCGCGCGCCCGGCGTCGTCGGGTCGTCCCCTAGCAGCATCCCGACTCGCCCCCGCAGCAGCAGCCGTCACCGCAGCGGCCGTCACCGCAGCAGCCGTCACCGCAGCAGCAGCCGTCCTTCTCGTGCTCGCCCCCGCAGCAGCCGTCACCGCCGCAGCAGCAGCCGTCCTTCTCGTGCTCGCCCCCGCAGCAGCCGTCACCGCCGCAGCAGCACCCGTGCTCCCCGCCCTCTGTGCCCTGTGCCTCCGCGGCGCCGAGGTCGATGCCGAGGGCCTCGCCGATGGTGTCGTTCGAGGGGTAGGCGCCCTTGGAGACGAGCCTGCCGTCTATGTAGGCGATGGGGAGCGCGTCCGCCCCCTCCTCCTTGAGGAGGGACACGATCTCGGGGTTTTCCGCAAAGGCCTTGGGATCCTGGGAGAGGTAGTGGCGCTCCACCGAGACGCCGGCGTGCGAGAGCCGGTCGAGCACGCCTGTGATCCTCAGGAGCTCGGGGTCCACCCCGGGGCCGCAGACCCCCGTCGGGCAGCACATGGCGCGGTCGTATATGGCTATCCTGCTCATCGTTACCTCCACATATCGACATATATCGAACTATTGGCAAGGATAACAGGAAGTCGGGCGAATGCAACGGGGGCTTTGCGGCGGTCGGGCCGATGGTCTAGACTCCCCCTCAACGGTTGGAGCTGCGAGGCTGGGAGGCCGCGCGCGAGGAGGGGAGGCCTGCCATGCGGGCGAGGTTCCTGCACAGGTGCACGCACGTCCTGGACAAGGAGGCCACGATCGCGTTCTACGAGCGGGCGCTGGGCTTCCACGTGGACCACGAGGTGGGACCGGAGGACGGGTCGTGGACCAACACGTTCATGGTGAACGACGCGTCGCCCGTCGAGCTCGAGCTCACGTGGAACCGCGGGCGTACCGAGCCCTACGACAACGGAGGGCGCGACACCCACATCGCGTTCGAGGTGGACGACATCGAGGCCGCGCATCGCCTGCACGCCAGCATGGGGTGCATCGACACCGAGAACCCCAGGATGGGCCTCTACTTCATAGTGGACCCCGACGGGCAGCGCATAGAGATACTCTCCGCCGACCGCAAGCGTTCGAGGGGGTAGCGCCGGCAAGGGGTGGTGCAGGCACGTCCGGCGCCGGGCGGCGGAGAGCCGTCCCGCGTCCCGGCTGCACGTCACTGCATGAGGCAGGAGGGGCCGCCCTCGTCGGCACGTCCGCCGGTGACGTAGCCCGTGGACGCCCTTCTCGCGTTGAGCTCGCTGAGCTCGCACTCGCCCTCGATGTAGGGGGCATAGAACCTGTCTATGCCGCAGGAGTCGAGCGAGCAGTCGCCGCAGTCGTCCCCGAAGGAGAGCGCCTCCGCCACGATGCGGATGCGCTGCTCGCGCGTCGTCTCCGAGACCTTGATCCTTCGTGCCATGGCCACCTCCGGCTCCGAGGGGCCGGCGTCATCGGAGCCCGCGCGAGACCCTCTCTGAAGATTAGATACTAACACGATGCCCCCGGCGCCCGCCCCCTGCGACCGATACTGACCCAGGGCGGCCGCTGGGCGAATATAGCCTTAAGTTTCAAAACGAGAATACTTCTATTAAAATCGTAGGGCGCCCGCATGGGGCGGGTGCGGATGATGGGGGACACCATGACGAATCTTTCTCGTAGGGGTTTTCTCGGCGCGACGGCTACCGCGGCTGCAGGTCTTGCCCTGGCTGGCTGCGGCGGCTCCGGATCTTCTGACGGAGGCTCCGGATCGGACAGCGCGGACCTCTCGCGCGTCGCGTCCGACGACATGATCAAGTCCGCCAAGGACGATGGCGAGCTCGTCGTCTACGGCTCCTGCGAGGAGGAGTACCTCGCCGCTGTGACCGGGCACTTCCAGGAGCTCTTCGGCATCAAGACGAGCTACCAGCGCCTCTCCACCGGCGAGGTGGAGGCCAAGATCGAGGAGGAGAACGGCAACCCCTCCGGTGACGTCTGGTTCGGCGGCACCACCGACCCCTACAACGTCGCCTCCGGCAAGGGCCTGCTCGAGGTCTACAAGGCCAACAACGCGAGCCACCTGATCGACGAGAAGTTCAAGAGCACCAACGACGACTGGTACGGCATCTACAAGGGCATCCTCGGCTTCATGTACAACAAGGACGAGCTCGAGCGCCTGAAGCTCGACGCGCCCGCCGACTACGCCGACCTTACCGACCCCAAGTACCAGGGCCTCATCTGGTCGTCCAACTACAACACCTCCGGCACGGCCAAGCTCATCATCAACACCGTCATCCAGAAGTACGGCCACGACCAGGGCGTCCAGTACCTCGTCGACCTCGACAAGAACATCGCGCAGTACACCAAGTCCGGCTCCGGCCCCTCCAAGTCCATCGGCATCGGCGAGTGCACGATCGGCCTCGGCATGCTGCACGACGGCATCTACCAGATCGTCGACAAGGGCTACGACAACGTGGGTCTCGTGATCCCGAGCTCCGGCGCCTCCTACGAGGTCGGCGCCACCGCCATCTTCAAGGGCTGCAAGCACGGCAACGCCGCCAAGCTCTGGGTCGAGTACGCGCTGTCGCCCGAGTGCGTGAACCTCGGTGCCGACAATGGCTCCTACCAGTTCCTCGTGATCGACGACGCCACCCAGCCCGCGGTCGCGACCGAGTACGGCCTCGACCCCAACAACGTGATGGACTACGACTTCGAGGACGCGAAGGAGCATACCGAGCAGTACGTCCAGGACGTGATGAACGCGCTCGGCGGCGGCGACGACCGCTTCAAGACCGAGTAGCCTGCACATCCAACCGAGCGGGGGACGGGGGCCGAGGCCGCCGTCCCCCGTTTCTGCAAGAGAGCCTCTAGGGGGGCTGCCCATGGCATCACAGCAAAGCGCGAAGCTCGACAGGCAGAAGTTCATGGCCGACCCGATCATGGTCACGACCATCGTTCTCCTGATCGCCTTCCTCACCCTGTTCATCCTCTATCCCCTGGCGATCCTCCTGGTCGACAGCGTGATCACCGACCAGGGGATATCCCTGTCGGTCTTCCAGCGCGTGCTGGCCATGCCGTCGTTCCAGACGGCGATCACCAACACCCTGAAGGTGGGCCTGCTCGTGAGCGTGGTCTCGACCCTCGTGGGGCTGCTCTTCGCCTACGTCGAGGTGTACGTCCAGCTCAAGACCAGGTTCATGTCGGGGCTCTTCAAGGTGGTCTCGATGCTGCCCGTCGTCTCCCCGCCGTTCGTCCTGTCCCTCTCGATGATCCTGCTCTTCGGCAAGATGGGCATCATCACCCGCGGGCTGCTCGGCATCCCCGACAACAACGTGTACGGCTACTGGGGCATCTTCGTCGTCCAGACGCTCACGTTCTTCCCGGTGTGCTACATGATGATGAAGGGCCTGCTCAAGAACATCGATCCGTCGCTGGAGGAGGCCGCGCGCGACATGGGCGCCTCCAGGTGGAAGGTCTTCACGAGCGTCACCTGGCCGCTGATCCTGCCGGGCCTGGGCAACGCCTTCCTCGTGACCTTCATCGAGTCGATCGCCGACTTCGCTAACCCCATGATCATCGGCGGCTCCTACGACACGCTCGCCACCACGATCTACCTGCAGATCACCGGCGCCTACGACAAGCAGGGCGCGTCCGCGATGGCCGTCGTGCTGCTGTGCATCACGCTCGTGATGTTCATCGTCCAGAAGTACGTCCTCGAGGCCAAGAGCACCTCCACGCTCACCGGCAAGGCGAGCCGCGCCCGCATGCTCATCACGGACAGCTCCGTGAGGATTCCGCTGTCCGTCCTGTGCGGCGCCGTGGCCGTCTTCGTGTGCGCCATGTACGTCTGCGTCCCCCTCGGCGCCCTCTTCAAGACCTGGGGCCGCGACTACTCGCTGACCCTCAAGTGGTTCCAGCTGGTCTTCACCCGCTACCACGGCCTGCAGGCCTTCCGCGACTCCTTCCTGCTCTCGCTCATCGCCAGCCCCATCACCGCGCTGCTCTCCATGATCATCTCCTACCTGGTGGTCAAGAGGACCTTCCACGGCAAGGGCTTCATCGAGGCCGTCTCGATGCTCGCGATGGCCGTGCCCGGCACCGTCCTGGGCGTCGGCTACATCCGCGGCTTCGCCTCCGGCGTCTTCCACACGGGCTTCATGCAGGCCTTCTACGGCTCCGCGGCGATCCTCGTCGTGGTCTTCATCGTCCGCTCGCTGCCCACGGGCACGCGCTCGGGCATCTCGGCGCTCCGCCAGATCGACAAGTCCATCGAGGAGTCCGCCTACGACATGGGCGCCAACAGCTTCCAGGTGTTCATGACCGTGACGCTGCCCCTGATCAAGGACTCGTTTCTCTCCGGCCTCGTGACCACGTTCGTGCGCTCCATCACGGCCATCTCGGCGGTCATCCTGCTCGTGACGCCCCAGTTCTTCCTCATCACGGTGCAGATCAACGAGTTCGCCGGCAAGGGCGACTACGGCGTGGCATGCGCCTTCTCCACGATCCTGATCGCGATCACGTACGCGTCCGTCCTCCTCATGAACCTCTTCATCAAGCGCTTCGGCACGAGCGCCAAGACCTCGAAGGAGTAGCCACATGTCTGACCAGAAGAAGGGTGTCCGCCTGGAGCACCTGAGCAAGATCTACAAGGACCCCAAGACGGGCAAGGACTTCTACGCCGTCCACGATGCGAACATCGAGATCGAGCCGGGGGAGTTCGTGACCCTGCTCGGGCCGTCCGGCTGCGGCAAGACCACCATCCTGCGCATGATCGCCGGCTTCGAGAGCCCGGACGAGGGCGAGGTCTACATCGGTGGCGAGCCGGTCAACGAGCTCACGCCCAACAAGCGCGACACCGCCATGGTCTTCCAGAGCTATGCCCTGCTGCCGCACTACAACATCTACGACAACGTCGCCTACGGCCTGAAGCTCCGCAAGATGGACAAGGCGACGATGGACGAGAAGGTCAAGAGCATCCTCAAGCTCGTCGGCCTGGAGGGCATGGAGGACCGCATGACCAACCAGCTCTCCGGTGGCCAGCAGCAGCGCGTCGCCCTGGCGCGCGCGCTGGTCATCGAGCCGGGCGTCCTGCTGTTCGACGAGCCGCTCTCCAACCTCGACGCCAAGCTCCGCGTGGACATGCGCACCGAGATCCGTCGCATCCAGCAGGAGGCCGGCATCACCGCCATCTACGTCACGCATGACCAGTCCGAGGCCATGGCCATCTCCGACCGCATCATCGTGATGAAGAAGGGCCTCGTCGACCAGGTCGCGGACCCCAAGACGATCTACTACCACCCCGTGGACGAGTTCGTGGCGGACTTCATCGGCGAGGCGAACTTCCTGCACGGGACCCTCGCGGGCAAGTCCGGCGACGAGGGCGTCGCCCTGGTCGAGGGCCAGGAGATCGAGGTCGCCGGCGTCGGCGACCTCGAAGCCGGCAGCAAGGTGACCCTGGTGCTGCGCCCCGAGGCCGCCCACCTCGCGGACGAGGGCAAGCTCCCCTGCGAGGTCGTCCTGTCCCGCTTCATGGGCCACTACCAGAACTACCACGTGCGCTGCGGGGACCACGTCGTGAAGATCACGGAGTTCAACCCCAAGAACAAGCACGAGTACCAGGTGGGCGACCACGCCTTCGTGCGCTTCGAGAAGGACGACCTGCACGCGCTCGCCCAGGAGGGCTAGGCAGGGTCCGGCACGCCGGGCGGGCCACCCCGGGCGTGCCCGTGGGGCCCTGTGCCCCGGACGCCCATACGCCCGCCTCTCGCCACAAGGACGCGCCTCGGGGGCGCCGTCGCGAACGTACGCGACGGCGCCCCCCTTCCTTCGGGGCCCGCGCGTCCGGCGCCTCCCGTCCCGCTCGTGCGATAATGTGCGATGCGAAAACCGGGAGCGAAGGAGCGCGCATGGCGGACACTGAGGCAACGGCGGGATCGGCGGGCACGGAGGACCAGCTGTCACTCTTCGGAGGCCCCGCGGGAGCGACCGCGCACGGCGCGGAGGGGGCAAGGGAGTCTGCGGCCGTGCCGCCAGACGCGCCCGAGGCGCCGCACCTTCCCGCGCGCCCGGCGGACACCCACGCCACCGACCCCGCGGCGAGGGCCCGCGAGCTGCGCGCCCTTCTCGACTACCACGCCTACCGCTACTACGCCCTCGACGACCCGGAGATAACGGACGCGCAGTTCGACCGTTACCTCACGGAGCTCCAGGCGATCGAGGCGGCGCACCCCGAGCTTGTGGTGCCGGACTCCTACACCCAGCGCGTGGGCGGCTACGTGGGCTCG
The DNA here is from genome assembly GCF_036408855.1 of Olsenella absiana. Classification (NCBI taxonomy): domain Bacteria; kingdom Bacillati; phylum Actinomycetota; class Coriobacteriia; order Coriobacteriales; family Atopobiaceae; genus Olsenella; species Olsenella absiana. Next base: position 83,065 of record NZ_JAZGJQ010000006.1, on the reverse strand, counting down.
CAGTTCGCGCCGGTGCGCCACGCCCAGCGGATGTACTCCATCGACGACGCAATGAACCTCGAGGAGCTCGACGAGTGGCTGGAGCGCACCGACGAGGCGCTCGGGTCCACGCCGGAGCACCCCGTCGCCTACACCTGCGAGCTCAAGATCGACGGCCTCGGCATCGCGCTCACCTATCGCGACGGGCGGCTGCTGCGCGCCGCGACCCGCGGCGACGGCACGACGGGCGAGGACGTGACGGCCAACGCCCTCACGATCTCGGACATCCCGCGCACGCTCGCCCGCGCGGGCCTCGAGCGCGTCCGCGACGGTGGCTTCGGGCTGGACGTGGAGGTCCGCGGCGAGGTCTACATGCCCAAGCACTCCTTCGTTCGCCTGAACGAGCAGAACGACGCGGCGGGGAGGCCCCCCTTCGCAAACCCCAGGAACGCCGCCGCTGGCAGCCTGCGCCAGAAGGACGCCTCCGTCACGCGCGCGCGCGACCTGGAGACCTTCATCTACGCGGTCGCGGACGAGGAGCCGCTGGCGGTCGCCACGCAGAAGGCCTTCCTCGACTGGCTGCGCGACTGCGGCTTCTCCGTGAACCCCCACGCGCGCCGCGTGACCGACTCGGCCGCGGTGCACGCCTATTGCGCCGACGCACTCGCGCACCGCGAGGATCTGGACTACGACATCGACGGCGTGGTCGTGAAGGTCGACTCCTTCGCCTCGCAGGGGGCGCTCGGCTTCACGGCTCGCGCGCCGCGCTGGGCCATCGCCTTCAAGTTTCCGCCGGAGGAGCGCCGCACCGTCCTGCGCGAGATTCGCGTGCAGGTGGGGCGCACCGGCGTCCTCACGCCGGTCGCGGAGTTCGACCCGGTCACGGTCGCGGGCTCCACCATCGCGCGCGCGACGTTGCACAACATCGACGAGGTCCACCGCCGCGACGTCCGCGAGGGCGACACGGTCGTGGTCCACAAGGCCGGCGACGTGATCCCCGAGGTGGTCGGCCCCGTCACGGAGGGAGAGCTGGGCGCCGCGCACGAGGCGCGCCCAGTCTGGCAGATGCCCACGACCTGCCCGAGCTGCGGAAGCCCCGTCATCCGCGAGGAGGGTGAGGTCGCCTACCGCTGCGTCTCGATCGACTGCCCGGCCCAGGCCGTCGAGCGTCTCATCCACTGGGGGAGCCGCAACGCCCTCGACATCGACGGCCTCGGCGAGGAGATCGTGGGCAGGATGGTCGACCAGGGGCTCCTGCGCGACGTGGCGGACTACTACGACAGGCTCACGGCCGAGCAGCTCGCCCAGGTGGACACCGGCCGCATCTACGAGACGTCCGGTCGCGACCACGCCGAGGGAGACCACATCCGCGTGGGGGAGACCATCGCGTCCAAGATCATGGAGCAGATAGCGCGCTCGCGCTCCGCGGGCCTCTCGCGGGTCCTCTTCGGGCTGGGCATCCGCCACGTGGGCGCCAACGTGGCCAAGCTCCTGGCGGACAGCTACGGCTCGCTCGAGCGCCTGATGGAGGCGGACGAGGAGGGCATCTCGCAGATCGCGGGCATCGGACCCAAGATCGCTCACAGCGTCTGCCAGTTCCTCGCGGTGCCGGAGAACGTGCGCGTCCTGGAGCGCCTGCGCGAGGCGGGCGTCTCGCTCGAGGAGGAGGGCTTCGGCGCCGAGCCGGAGCGGCCCCAGTCGCTGGCCGGCCTCACCTTCGTGCTGACGGGGACCCTCGAGGGCTTCACCAGGACCGAGGCGGGCGCCAGGCTGAAGGAGCTCGGCGCGAAGGTGTCGGGGTCCGTCTCCAAGAGGACGAGCTTCGTCGTCGCCGGTGCGGCGGCCGGCTCGAAGCTCGCCAAGGCCGAGCAGCTCGGCGTGCCCGTACTGGACGAGGCGGCGCTCGTGCGCGTCCTCGAGACGGGCGAGGCGCCCCAGGCGGAGTCATAGGGGACCGCGCCGACCGTCTGCGCAAGGGCGTGCGCCCTTGCGCAGAGCGCATGTAATACGGCCCGTGTGACCTCGTGCTTTTGTCCTCTGTGATAACTTAAGGAAGTATGGAATTTTCCAACGGGGCCGGAGGAAGTGGCCTTGAGCTACGGGGAGGCGTCGTGCGGGTAGCAGAGACTATCATCCTGTTGCTGCTCGGCATGATCGGCGGGATCGTCTCCGTCACGTTCGACGTCGCCCTCGTGGGCTCCCCGGCGGTGCTCCTGCACTTCGCGCCCTGGGTGCTCGTGAACGTGATCCTCGCCGTCCACCTCGCGGACGCGCGCGAGGCCGTGTTCGGCGCCATCCCCCTGAACTTAGGCCTGGTGGAGACGGCCGTGCTGGCCACCTCCATGACCTACGAGGGGCTCTCCCGCAAGATCCTGCTTCCGATGGCGCTGCTCGCCCTCACCGCGCCGCTGGTCTCGATCGTGGCGTGGATGGCGCGTCGGGAGCGTCACACGCTCTTCGGCAAGCTCGCCTCCGCGATGCTCGCCGCCTTCGTGCTGCTCGGCTGCGCCCTCCTCTACGGCGCGCCGGCCACGGGCGACTACGTCTGCGCCGCGCTCGTGCTCCTCTTGCTGCTCGTCGTCCCGACGAGGATGCTCCGCCTGTGCGCGCACGTCCCGGGAGGGGAGGGCGCCGACGCGGCCGAGGGGCGAGAGGGGCCACGGGCGGAGGGCGACGCCGCTCGTCGTCCCGCCGAGCGGCACCGCCCGCGTCGCACGGCGCGGCTCCAGGAGGCCGAGGGGGAGCGGCGGCAGCCTAGTGACACTGGCGGCGCGGACGATCGGCATCTGAGGCGAGAGCGGCGGCCCGCACGGACCGTCGAGCGCCCCTCCGTCACCTCCAAGGACATGGGCAGGCCCGCGCGAAGGCCCTCGCAGCAGCCTGCAAGGCGCGGGACGTCCGAGGGCACGACTCAGGAGGGGTCGCGCCGTCGCGCCGCCGAGCGCCCCGAGCGGGGGCAGTCCCGTCAGCGCCCGACGGCAGGCAGGCAGAGGCCGGCGCGCGCGCAGGAGCGCCCGGCGGCAGGCCAGCAGAGGCCGGCGCGCGGTCAGCAGCGCCCCTCGCAGGCGCAGTCGCGCCCGTCCGGGCAGACGAGGCTGGGCCTGCGTCCGCAGCGCCAGGACCGCCAGGAGAGGCCTCGTCCGACCAAGCGGACGGGCGCCCAGGGGCCGTCGGGTCCGAAGGACCAGGCGGCGAGGCAGCCCGGGCGGCGGGAGGATTCGCGCAGGAACCGGCCGAGGGGCTAGGCGCACGCCCCGCGCGGGCAGACAGCCCGCAGCGCCAGGTCCTTCTCGCCCAGGGCTAGTGCGTGCCCCTCACGCCGTCGTAGTTGATGCCGCAGACGATCTCCTCCACGTTGAGGCCGCCGCCGCGCACGTAGGACTCGACGAAGCCCGCGTAGTCCGCCAGGGCCTTGTGGTAGAGGTCGGCGAAGCTGTCGCAGGAGACCTCGCCGGTCGACGGGTCCGTCCACGGGTGTCGCTCGAGGTTGGCGGAGGCGCACTCGTCGCTCCTGAGCACCTGGTGCGCCATCGCGCGCAGGTGGGAGTGCGGCCGGAGGAGCCTCTCGATGGCGGCGTAGCCATCGCAGCGCATGGAGCCTGCCGGCTCGATGCGGCGGTAGACGAAGGCGTAGTCGCGTACGGAGCGGCCGAACTCGTCGGCTCCGACGCGCAGGTCGTACACCTGCCACGCTACCTGCGAGAAGAGCGCGCCGGCCACGCGGGCGATGCGTGAGGTCAGGGCCAGCTCCATGTCGGGCGGGCAGTCCAGCACGGTCGCGTGGCGCTCCTGCCAGAGCATCCAGGTGTCGATGTCGCTCTCGATCACGGCGTGCACGTCCACGCCGGCGCCCTCGAGGCCCACCCCCGCCTCGCAGATGGCGTCCTGCTCGGCGAAGACGAGGGGGTGCGCGGTGCGGTCGAGCAGGTAGTGGCCGGCCATGCCGAGGACGAAGGCGCGACCGACGCCCTTGTCCTCCTCCCAGAGGTGGGTGACGGCCTGGCGCAGGCAGACGAAGGCGCCGGCGACGTGCTCCTCGTGCATCTCGTGCGCGAGGCGGTGTGCCACGGCGGCCTTGTCCGGCCGGGTGGAGAAGCGCGCGAAGAAGGGGTCCGGCCCCTGGTTGCCCATGAGGAAGGCCAAGAGCTCCTCCTGGCCTTGGACGAGCCCCTCGGGCAGGGAGGTGACGGCGGCCTCGCCGAAGAGGTGGTGGGTTATGAGTGCGGGCATCGGTGTTCTCGATTCCGGGGCAATGTGTTGTTTTTGTCCATAATTGCGTTTACGCCGGACTAGGGTACCGCAAAACGTAGGGGAAGAGAAAGGCCGCCCGCCGGACTTGTCGGGATCGATGGGGTATATTCCCCTCGGTGCCCGGGCCCTGGGGTCGTCCGGTTCCGGTGCGTGCATACGAAGGCCCCGCGCGGTGGCTCTCGCCGCCAAGGGATAGGAGGCAGCTATGGGCAAGCTCTTCAAGAGGGCGCGCGCGACCATCATCCTCACGGGTGTCGCCCTCATCGTCCTCGGGGTGATCATCTTCCTGTACCCCATCGCCGCGACGAGCTCCCTCGTCGAGGTCGTCGGTTGGACGCTCGTGGTCGCGGGCGTGATCACGCTGGTCACGTCCTTCGTGCGGCGCAACCCCGAGACCGAGGTCGTGGCCGACCTCACGGTCGCCCTGGCAGAAATCGTCCCCGGCATCATCATGGTCATGGCGCCGACGGTCTTCGTCCTCTTCATCTGGTCGCTGATCGGCCTCTACATCATCCTCACGGGCATTAACGACGTCTTCGAGGCGCTCGACCTCAGGGGGGTGGCCGACCACCACTGGGGCGCCCGCCTCGCGATGGGGGTGCTGACCATCCTCCTGGGCGCCTTCGTGGTGGCCACGCCGGTCTTCTCCACGGCCGTGGGCATGCTCCTGTGCGCCTGCGCGCTCGTCGTCGACGGCGTCTCGGAGGTGGCGAGCGGAATCAGGCTCAAGGACCCGGACGTCGGCCAGCCTGACGACCTGTAGAGCCTGGCGAGGGGCCGGCGGGAGGGCCTTCCTCGGGCCGTCCAGCCGCCTGCCGCTCGCCTCGGGCGCGTCGTGCGACAAGGGAGGGGGCGCCCCGGCTGACCCGGGACGCCCCCTCCTCTCGTCTTGCCCTCGCTCGCTCGGAGCCGGCCCTACACCCAGAACAGCAGCTGGTTGTAGCTCGGGACGGGCCAGTAGTCGGTGGCGCAGATCTCTTCCATGCCGTCGACGGCGGCCCTGAGCCTGTCCATCGCGGGGAGGACGAAGTCGCGGTAGGCGTTGTCGCTCTCCTGCGGGTCCTCCTTGGAGCGCGCGTCCGCGTTCTTGGCGTCGAGGTCCTTCGTGGCGGCCACGATCTCGTCGATGCCGGCGGTCAGCTGCGAGATGAGCTCGCGCTCGGCCGGGCAGTCGATGCCGAGCTCGGCCTTGGTGGCAGCCGCCGTGGCGAGGTCGCCCGCGTAGGAGGAAATGGCGGGCACGTAGAGCTTGCGCGCCATGTCGACCATCGTGTTGGCCTCGATGTTGAGGAGCTTGGCGTAGGTCTCGCACTTGGTGACGTAGCGGGCGCGCACCTCGGACTCGTTGAGCACGCCGTACTTGCCGAAGAAGGCGATGTTCTCGGGCGTGACCAGGCAGGGGAGGACGTCGGGGGTCGTCTTGTAGTTGGGCAGGCCCCTGCGCTCGGCCTCCTCCTCCCACTCCTCGGAGTAGCCGTTGCCGTCGAAGAGGACGCGCTGGTGGTCGCGGAGGGTGTGGCGCACGAATCGCAGGGCCCTGGAGACGAACTCCTCCTCGGGGACGCCCTCGAGCTTGGTCGCGAAGCGGTCGCACTCCTCGGCCATGGCGGTGTTGAGGACCACGTTGGGGTCGGAGAGGTTCTGCTGGCTGCCGCACATGCGGAACTCGAACTTGTTGCCGGTGAAGGCGAACGGGCTCGTGCGGTTGCGGTCGGTGTTGTCGCGGAAGATGTTGGGCAGGGCGGGGACGCCGGTGTCCATGACCTCGCGCTCGGCGCTCTCGGTGTGCTCCTTCTTGATCAGGCCCTCGACGACCGGGGTGAGGGCGTCGCCCAGGAACACGGAGATGATCGCCGGGGGCGCCTCGTTCGCGCCGAGGCGGTGATCGTTGCCGGCCGAGGCGACCGAGCTCCTCAGGAGGTCGGCGTGGTTGTCGACGGCCGCGACGAGGCAGGAGAGGAAGACGAGGAACTGGAGGTTGTCCTCGGGGTTGCTGCCGGGCTCGAGGAGGTTCTCGCCGTCAGCGGAGAGCGACCAGTTGTTGTGCTTGCCGGAGCCGTTGACGTAGTCGAAGGGCTTCTCGTGCTCGAGGCAGGCGAGGCCGTGGTGGGTCGCCAGTAGCTTGAGCTTCTCCATCGTGAGGAGGTTGTCGTCGATGGCGAGCGAGCTGGCCTCGAAGATCGGCGCGAGCTCGTGCTGGGCGGGGGCGACCTCGTTGTGCTTGGTGCGGGCGGGGACGCCGAGCTTCCAGAGCTCGTCGTCGACCTCCTTCATGAAGGCGTTGACCGTCGGGCGGATGGCGCCGAAGTAGTGCTCCTCGAGCTCCTGGCCCTTGACCGGCGCGCAGCCGAAGAGGGTGCGGCCGCACATCACGAGGTCGGGACGGGCGGCGTAGTCGTCCTCCTTGATGAGGAAGTACTCCTGCTCGGGGCCGACGGTCGTGACGACGCGCTTGGGTGACTTGCCGAAGAGCGACAGGACGCGCTTGGCCTGCTGCTCGAGGGCGACCTCGGAGCGCAGCAGCGGGGTCTTCTTGTCGAGCGCCTCGCCGGTGTAGGAGATGAACGCGGTCGGGATGCAGAGGACCTCGTCCTTGATGAAGGCCGGGCTCGTGGGGTCCCAGATCGTGTAGCCGCGGGCCTCGAAGGTGGCGCGCAGGCCGCCGGAGGGGAAGCTCGAGGCGTCGGGCTCGCCCTGGACGAGCTCCTTGCCGGAGAAGGCCATGAGCACCGTGCCGTCGCCCTTGGGGGTGATGAAGCTGTCGTGCTTCTCGGAGGTGATGCCCGTCAGCGGCTGGAACCAGTGCGTGAAGTGGGTCGCGCCGTGCTCGAGCGCCCAGTCCTTCATCGCGTGGGCGACCTCGTTGGCGATCTTGAGGTCGAGGGGCTTGCCCTCGTCGATGGTGCTCCGCAGCTCCTTGTAGGTCGGCTTCGGCAGCCGCTCCTGCATGTCCGCGTCCGTGAAGACGAGGCTGCTGTACTCCTGTGTGACCCTGTCAGTTGCCATTGACCCGCCTTTCTCGAATAGGTCGAGCGAATAGGTCGAGCTCGCCGCGCGCTCGGTCGGCGCGCTGCATGAAACCACCTTAAGTGTCGCTTGTTACGCGAAAATTAAGGCGGAATTGACATGCAGTTGCACTTGCTTGCATAGATTGTATCGTGTCCCGGCGCCTCGCGCGCGCCTCCTCGGCGGATGCCGTCGCAAGCGCTTGGCTACAATGGGTGGACACGTACGAGAAAGGAAGCCCATGCCCCAGCCCAGCCCGGCGACGGCGGAGGAGCCGCGCCGCACCATCGCCGTCATCGACGGCAACTCCCTGATGCACCGCGCCTTCCACGCGATCCGCCAGCCCATGAGCGCCCCGGACGGGCGCTCCACCAACGCCCTCTTCGGGTTCTTCAACATGTTCATCAAGCTCGTCGAGTCCTTCCGGCCCGATGGCGTCATCTGCGCCTTCGACAAGGGCAAGCCGCAGGTGCGCATGGACATGCTCCCGCAGTACAAGGCCCAGCGCCCGCCCATGGACCCCTCGCTCCACGAGCAGTTCCCCATGGTGAAGGACCTGCTGCGCGCCCTCGACGTGCCCGTCGTGGAGTGCGAGGGCTGGGAGGGCGACGACATCCTCGGCACGCTCGCCCGCCGCGGCGAGGAGGCCGGCTACGAGATGTACCTCTTCACCGGCGACCGCGACATGTACCAGCTCGCGACCGACCACGTGAGGATCGTCTCCACCAAGAAGGGCGTCTCGGACGTGGCCATCATGGACCCCGAGAGCGTCGACGACCTCTACCACGGGATCACGCCCGCGCTCGTGCCGGACTTCTACGGCCTCAAGGGCGACACCTCCGACAACATCCCGGGCGTCCCCGGCATCGGCCCTAAGAAGGCGGCCGCCCTCATCGTCAAGTACGGCAGCCTGGACGAGGTCATCGCCCACGCCGACGAGGTGAAGGGCAAGATGGGCGAGAACCTGCGCGCCCACGTGGACGACGCCCTGCTCAGCCGCAAGGTCGCGACCATCCGCAGGGACGCGCCGATCGACGTCGACCTCGCGAGCGCCAAGTTCCCGACCTTCGACCCCGCAGAGGTGACGCGAGCCTTCTCCGAGCTGGGCTTCACCGGCATGACGGCAAGGCTCGTGCGCCTCTCGGACAAGGGGGCGGGGCCGGCCGCGCCCGCGCCCGCACCTGCGGAATTCGACGTCCCGCCCGTGCTCGAGGGCGAGGAGGCGCTCGAGGCGCTGGGGGCTGCCGTCAAGGGGGGCGGCTGGGTCTCCGCGACGAGGGTCGCCCCCGGGAGCAGGAAGGGCCAGCAGTCGCTCTTCGACGAGGCGCCCGCGGCGGAGCTGTGGCTCTTCGACGGGAACAGCCTGCTGCACCTGGTCGACGCGGCTGGCGGCGACGCGGCCGACCCCGGGGCAGGCGTCGTGGCCGGCGCGGTCGCGCGCCTGGTCGGGGAGGGCAGGCTCGCCTCCGGCGACGTCAAGGCCGTCCTGCACCTCGCCTACCCCGCGGACTCCTCAAAACCCGCCCTCTTCGGCGAGAAGGACGTGGACCCCGCGCGCATCTTTGACGTCGGCGTCGCCGACTACCTGCTCGAGTCCGACCGCACGGACTTCTCGCCCGCGGCGGTGCTCGCCACGCGCCTGCCCGAGACCCACCTGCCAGAGCCCACAGACGAGCTGCCCGCCGAGGCGCTCGACGCCGTCGCCGCCCGCCTGCTCGTCCCGGTGCTCGATGACCTTCTCGAGAAGGACGGCTCCGCCAAGCTCTTCCGCGAGATGGAGATGCCGCTGCTCCCCGTCCTCATGGAGATGGAGCGCACCGGCCTCTACGTCGACCCGGAGCGGCTGCGCCAGCAGTCCGCCGAGCTCGGCGCCGAGGTGGACGCGATGGTCGCCCACATCCACGAGGAGGCGGGGGAGGACTTCAACGTCGACTCGCCCCAGCAGCTCTCCCACGTGCTCTTCGACGTGTGGGGGCTCCCGACGGCGGGCCTCAAGAAGACCCGCAAGGGCTTCTACTCCACCAACGCCAAGACCCTGGGCGACCTTGCCGCCACGGACCCGCGCGTGCAGGAGGTCCTCGACTACCGCGAGCGCGCCAAGATCAAGAGCACCTACCTGGACGCCCTGCCCGCCCTGATCGCGGGCGACCACCGCATCCACACCACGCTCAACCAGACGGTCGCGGCGACGGGGCGCCTCTCGAGCTCCGACCCCAACCTGCAGAACATCCCCACCCGGTCCCAGCTGGGCCACCGCGTGCGCACGGCGTTCACGGTGCCCGAGGGCTCGGTCTTCCTCGCCTGCGACTACTCGCAGATTGAGCTGAGGCTGCTCGCGCACCTCTCGGGTGACGAGCACCTGATCGAGGCCTTCTGCGAGGGCGAGGACTTCCACCGCTCCACGGCGGCGCGCGTCTTCAAGGTGCCCTTCGACGAGGTGACGCCGCAGATGCGCAGCCGCGCCAAGGCGGTGAACTTCGGCATCGTGTACGGCCAGCAGGCCTATGGGCTCGCAAGCTCGCTCAAGATCCCGCGCGCGGAGGCGCAGGAGATGATCGACCGCTACTTCGAGGCGTACCCCGGCGTGCGCGCCTTCCTCGACGCCCAGATCGCCTTCGCGCACGAGCACAGGTACGTGCAGACGATGTACGGGCGCAAGCGCCACTGCAAGGACATCGCGTCGCGCAACTACCAGCTGCGCTCCTTCGCGGAGCGCACGGCCATGAACCACCCGATGCAGGGCACCGCGGCCGACATCATCAAGATCGCCATGACCCGCGTGCCGGGCATGCTGCGCGAGAGGGGCCTCAGGAGCAAGCTCGTGCTGCAGATCCACGACGAGCTGGACTTCGAGGTGCCCGCCTCCGAGGTCGAGGTCTGCTCCGCGCTCGTGAAGGAGGCCATGGAGGGCGTGGTAGAGCTCAGGGTGCCCCTCATCGCGGAGGTCTCGTTCGGCGACAACTGGGCGGAGGCGAAGTAGGATGGCGAGCTTCGACGAGTTCGTGCGGCAGGGCGGTCTCTCCGGCCCCGCGGGCGCGGCCGGCACGCCGGGCCCCGCGGCCGCCACGGCCAGCTCCGCGGCCGCCACGGCCAGGACGCACGTGGTCGCCTACACCGACGGGTCCGCCAGGAGGAACCCCGGTCCCGGCGGCTATGGCGTGGTCCTGCTCTTCTCCGACCACGCCGGCAGGCTGCACTCAAAGATGCTCTCCCAGGGCTTCCGTCGGACGACGAACAACCGCATGGAGCTCCTCGCGGCCATCGTTGCGCTCGAGACGCTGAGCCGTCCGTGCACGGTCGAGCTGCACTCGGACTCGCAGTACCTCGTGAACGCCATCAACAAGCGCTGGGTCCAGGGCTGGATGAGGAACGGCTGGAAGACCGCGAGCAAGAAGCCGGTCAAGAACCCGGACCTCTGGAAGCGCCTCGTGGCCGCGATGCGAAGGCACGACGTCGAGTTCGTGTGGGTCAAGGGCCATGCCGGCCACAAGTACAACGAGAAGTGCGACGAGCTCGCGACGTCGGCCGCCGACGGGAAGGCGGGCCCGCTCGCCGTCGACGCGGGCTTCGAGGAGTAGGGGGGGGCGCCGGGGCGGGGGCCGCTGGCCCCCGCAGCCGGCCGCGGCCGGACGTCCTTATCGCCCGCGGATCTCAACGGCTGGCCCCGTGGAGGCAGATGCCAGCCAAGCCTGTACAACCCCTCCGCATGGCGCTACAGTTACCCTTGTCAAACATAAACGGACTGGGGGTATACATGGTCGCCAACGTCATCATCGTCGCTCTCGTCGCCCTGGGCGTCGTCCTCGGGGCGCGCCGTGCCATGGGAGCGGCCACGGGCAGGCGCGACTGCTGCTCCGGGAAGGCGAAGCCGTCCGCGCGGCGCTTTCGAGAGGTCAGGGTCACGGACAAGGACGAGTCGCACTACCCGTACGCGGCGGACCTCTCGATCGCGGGCATGACCTGCGAGGGCTGCGCACGGAACGTGACGCGCGCGCTCGACTCCGTCGGCGGCACCTGGGCGGAGGTCTCGTTCGCCGACGGCTCCGCGCACGTGCGCTCCAAGGCGCCGATCGACGAGGCGGCCCTGCGCGGCGTCGTCGACGAGGCGGGCTATCGGGTCCTCTCCTGCGAGGTGGCGTAGGGGGTGCCCGCGTCGCCCCCTGCCCCTGCGCAGCCCTCGTCGCTCGTGTCGGTCTTGCCGATCATGATGTTCAGGATCTCGATGTCGGTGGGGTGCATGCCCACGCGGCCCACGTAGCCCATGGAGCGGATGGTCTCCTCGGCCGTCCTTCCGACCAGCCCCTCGCCCGGCCCGAAGTCGACGTTGGCGAGCGCCATGTCGCAGCCGAGGATGGCGGCGTCGACGGCGGCCGCGATCTTGGCTGCGCAGCTGGGCTTGGCGCCGTCGCAGACGATGCCGCCCACGTTGGCCAGGGTGTTGGCGATGGTGGCCTCGTACTGAGCGAACGAGCCGCCGCGCAGGTAGCAGATGGCCGCGCCGGTTCCGGCGGCCGCGGTGACGGCGCCGCAGAACGCGGAGAGCTCGCCGATGAAGCGCTTCGCGTGCACCGAGGTGAGGTCGGAGAGCACGACGGCGCGCAGCAGCTGCTCGTCGGTGGCGCGCAGGTAGCGGGCGTACTCCTCGACCGGGACCGAGCCTGTGATCCCCTGGTTGCCGCTGCCGCAGTTGATGACCACGGGCATGGCGCAGCCGCTCATGCGGGCGTCGGAGCCCGCCGCCGCGACGGCGCGGGCGCGACAGGTTATGTCGTCGGGCCGGGTGAGCAGGAGCGTCTTGCCGATCCGGGCGCCCCAGTCGCCGCGCAGCCCCTCGTTGGAGATGGCGCGGTTGAGGCTGATCTGGCGCTCGACGGGGCCGCGCACGTCATCTGGGTCCACCACGTGGGCGAACTCCCAGATGGACTCGAGCGAGAGGCGGGAGCGGTCGGTGCCGGCGGCGTTCCCGCCGGCGTCGTGCGGAGAGACGCCGGCGACCTCGACGGGCACGCCGTCGCGCGAGAGCTCCACCACGTTGGTGTGGCGCTCGGAGACGCAGGCCACGCCGGCGTGCCCGTCCGCCTCGGCGATGACGCGGACGTAGAGGTTGGGCACGTCCTCCGCGAGCTCGACGGCACAGGCGCCCGCGCGCTCGAGCGCAGCCGCGCGGGCGCGGTCCTCGTCGGTCAGCGACTCGAGGACCTCGAGCGCCACCTCGGCGTTGCCACCGACGGCACCGAGAAGGGCCGCGGCCTCGATGCCGCGCTGCCCGCCCGAGTTGGGCACCGTGACGCTCTTCACGTTCTTGATGATGTTGCCGCTGCAGGTGACGGAGAGGCGCGCGGGCGCGGTGCCGAGCGCCTCGCGCGCGAGGGCGGCTGCGTAGGCCACGGCGATCGGCTCGGTGCAGCCGAGCGCGCAGACGAGCTCCTCCTCGAGGATGGCGAGGTGGTTGCGATACAGGGCGTCGTCCATGGGTGCACCCTCCATGCTTCGTCCGGGGTAATATGTTGTGGGTTATTCTGCCACGCGGAGACGGGGTCGTGGGCCCCGGTCCTTCTCTGCGGTCTCTCCGTACATGGAAAATGTGCTATTCGAGGGTTCGTCCTTGCAATCGCCCCCGTCCATTGGTTACTCTTACCGACGTATGGGCATGGGGCTCATACACGGTATCTATCGGCCCCCGAGAGCATGCAAGTTTCCAGCACACGCCAACGTACCAGATGGCAACGCAGGCAGCGACCATGTAGAACGGGGCCCCATTTCCGAAAGGGGTCCACTTTTGAGTGAGATTCAGAACTCGTCCATCTTCTCCTTGGATGACGTGTCCGACGAGGAGATGAACAAGCTCATCGACGGCACGATCACCGACTTCGATGAGGGCGATCTTGTGACCGGCACGGTCGTCAAGCTCGAGCACGACGAGGTCCTGCTCGACATCGGCTACAAGTCCGAGGGCGTCATCCCGGCTCGCGAGCTCTCCATCCGCAAGGATGTCAACCCCGCCGACGTCGTCTCCCTGGGCGACCAGATCGAGGCCCTTGTCCTGCAGAAGGAGGACAAGGAGGGCCGTCTGATTCTCTCCAAGAAGCGTGCGGAGTACGAGCGTGCGTGGAACCGCGTCGAGGAGAAGTTCCAGTCCGGCGAGAACGTCGAGGGCGAGGTCATCGAGGTCGTCAAGGGCGGCCTTATCCTCGATATCGGCCTGCGCGGCTTCCTGCCCGCCTCGCTCGTCGACCTCCGTCGCGTCAAGGACCTGAACGCCTACCTCGGCACCCGCATCGAGGCTCGCGTCATCGAGATGGACCGCAACCGCAACAACGTCGTCCTCTCCCGCCGCGTCGTCCTCGAGGAGGCCCGCAAGGCCGAGCGCCAGGAGATCCTCTCCAAGCTCAAGGTCGGCATGCGCCTCAAGGGCACCGTCTCCTCGATCGTCGACTTCGGCGCCTTCGTCGACCTCGGCGGCATCGACGGCCTGGTCCACATCTCCGAGCTCTCCTGGAACCACGTCAACCACCCCTCCGAGGTCGTCAAGGTCGGCCAGGAGGTCGAGGTCCAGGTCCTGGACGTGGACTTCAACCGCGAGCGCATCTCCCTCGGCCTCAAGCAGACCACCGAGGACCCCTGGCGTACCCTGGTCAAGAAGTACCCCGTGGGCGCGATCGTCGAGGGCACCGTCACCAAGCTCGTCAGCTTCGGTGCCTTCGTGGACCTCGGCGACGGCGTCGAGGGCCTCGTCCACATCTCCGAGATGGCCAAGAGCCACGTCGACACCCCCGCGCAGGTCTGCGCCGTGGGCGACAAGGTCCAGGTCAAGGTCATGGAGATCGACCTCGACCGTCGTCGCATCTCCCTCTCGATGAAGGCCGCCGCCGAGACCCTCGGCACCGAGGTCGTCGTCAAGCCCCTCGAGGGCGAGGAGGCCGGCGAGGAGCAGGCCGAGAAGACCGACGCCGAGTAGCGCCGATCGCCACCCGACGTGGACGGGTATCGTCCGCGGAGAAGAACGTGCACTTCCGGAGGGGCCGCCAAGCGGCCCCTCCTTCATTAGGGAGGCCTGCAGCGGCTCGCAGAGGGGTCCCGACGTCTGCTTCAAGCACCTGAACCCTGACGACTGCCATCCCCGCCAGTGCCCCTACGGCTGCTCTCCCTTGCAAGCGTCCCGACACCGATATCGGATACTGTCCGAATTCCCGATGTGCGTACGCCTGTTCGCTGCGCCCCGTCCGCTGCAGCGACCTTCAGGACTCATGACTGTTGCTCGATGCCCTTTCTATCTGCGGCTTTGTACGATAGGTGTTACTAGAATGTAAATCATACCCAGTGATGAATAAACTGACCGAACTCTCATACATAGTTACATGGAAGCATAAGCCAGGTCGAAAGCGTTTGAACTTCGACCGCCGCATATGCGCGATTCTGTCGGACCAAAGAAAGGTGCACATGATGAGCTCTCTCACTCGTCGTAACTTCCTGAAGGGCTCGGCCGTCGCCGCCACCGGCGCCGTCGCTGCCTCCACGCTCGCTGCCTGCGGCTCCTCCTCCAGCGACTCCGGCGACAAGAAGAAAATCCTGCGCTTCGGCCAGTCCAACGCCAAGCAGGGCCTGGACATGCAGAAGTCCACCAACTCCGGCAGCTCCTCGATCGCCGACTCCATCGTCGAGGCGCCGCTTCGCTGGACCGAGGACAACGAGCTCGTCACCTGCCTGCTGACCGAGATCCCCTCCTTCGAGGACGACGGCGTCACCCTGCACTGCACCCTCAAGCAGGGCATCAAGTGCCACGACGGCTCCACGCTGACCGCCAACGACGTCAAGTACACCTTCGAGCGCATGTTCACGCCGTCGACGGGCGCCAAGTCCACCTACATGTACGACAAGATCAAGGGCGCCAAGGAGATGCTCGCAGGCGAGGCCACCGAGCTCGAGGGCCTCACCGTCGAGGACGACACCCACTTCACCTTCGTGCTGACCGACCCCATGGTCACCTTCGTCAACAACCTCGGCATCAACTACGCCGACATCTTCCCGAAGGACGCCTGCGAGAAGGCCGGCACCAGCTGGGGCTCCGGCACCAACATCGTCGGCACCGGCAAGTACAAGGTCAAGGAGAACGACGACACCACCGAGACCGTGGTGGAGAAGTTCAGCGACTACCACGACGGCGAGCCTGCGCTCGACGAGATCCACTACGTCTTCTACGACGACCTGAACACCAAGATGATGGCCTTCAAGAACGGCGACATCGACTACTGCGACCTCGACGCCTCGCTCCTCGCGCAGTACCAGAACGACCCCGACGTCAAGGACCTCATCACCCAGTACGAGACCCTGGGCGTCCAGTTCGTCAACCTCAACCTGAGCGACGGCATGGGCCTCACCGACGTCCGCGTGCGCCAGGCGCTTTCCCTCGCCATCAACCGCCAGGAGCTCATCGACTCCATCGCCGGCGGCGCGGGCACCGCGGCGTCCGGCTGGCTCGCCCCGGCGACCCCCGGCAACGACCCCAACGCGCCCGCGTTCGAGTACAACCCCGACAAGGCCCGCCAGCTCCTCTCCGAGGCCGGCGCCACCAACCTCTCGCTGGTCGCCAAGGTCCGCAACGGCATCAACCAGAAGCAGCTCGTCGCCGTCCAGGACTACTGGAACAAGGTCGGCGTCACCCTGGACGTGCAGGTCGAGGACAACGGCGTCTGGGCACAGGACTGGGCCGACGGCACCCTGCAGATCACGGCCCTCGGCTGGTTCCCCCTGTACGCCGACGCCGACAACCACATGTACACCTACTTCTACAGCGCCAACGCCAAGGGCAAGTCGTCCTTCTACAACAACCCCGAGTTCGATGACCTGGTCTCCCGCGCGCGCGTGTCCCAGGACAAGCAGGAGCGCGCCGACCTCTACAAGCAGGCTGACAACCTCCTGACCCGCACCGACTTCGCGACGCTGCCGCTCTACTGGCCCAAGAACCAGTTCGTCGCCAAGGACTACGTCAAGAACGCCAAGGTCGGCAACCTCGTGTACCACATGTTCGACGTCGACATCGACACCTCCAAGGAGGACTACTCCGGCGAGGAGTAGGGCTGCAGGGCTGACCGACGTCTGGCTACTGTTACGTGTTGGACCGTGGGGCGCCATCCAGCGGGATGGCGCCCCACGGCAGTAGTAATATCCTTGTGGCATTTGGTCGCGATAACGCATAAATGCCCCGTTTTGGAGAGGGGAGAGGCTGAATGAGGGACTTTCTCATCAAGAGAATCCTGCAGGCGATTGGCGTGATCGTCTGCATCTCCGCCATCACGTTTTTCATCCTCAACATCGTGCCGGGCGATCCCGTGCGCGTGATGATGGGCGACATGGCGGACGAGCAGACGATCGAGCAGGTGCGGCACACGATGGGCCTGGACCGCCCCGTGCCCGAGCAGTACGCCAGCTGGTTCGGCAACATGATCAGGGGCGACTTCGGCACGTCCTACACCCAGAACAAGAGCGTCGCGTCGCTCATGGGCAAGGCCTTCGCCGTCACGGCGCGCCTCGCCGGCTTCGCCTACCTGCTCGCGCTCGCCGTGGGCCTCGTCGTGGGCATCCTCGCGGCCGTCTATCACGGGAAGTGGGTGGACCGGCTGCTGATGGCGCTCTCGATCTTCGGCATATCCGCGCCGGCGTTCTGGGTCGCCATCATCGTCCAGATCGTGTTCGCGCTGAACCTCAAGTGGTTCCCGCTCTCGGGCGTCAAGACGCCCGCGGCCTTCGTGCTGCCCGTCATCGCGCTCGGCCTGCGCTACGCCGCGTCGATCGCGCGCGTGACGCGCACCTCGATGCTCGACGTCCTGAACCAGGACTACATCCGCACCGCCGAGGCAAAGGGCCTCAAGCGCTGGGCGATCATCATGGGACACGGCCTTAGGAACGCTCTGATCCCGATCATCACCATCGCCGGCACGCAGCTCGGCGACATCTTCACGGGTTCGATCCTCATCGAGTCGGTCTTCGCCATGCCGGGCATGGGCAAGCTCCTGCTCGACGCCATCAACGCCCGCGACCTGCCGCTCATCGAGGGCGGCGTCATGTACATCGCACTCATCTGCGTCGTGGTCTACCTCGTCGTCGACATCCTCTACGCCGTGGTCGACCCGCGCATCCGACTCGGAGGGGGGAGTGAGGAGTAATGGCACTTCTTTCGAGCGACAAGGGAGACAAGAAGGTCCAGCAGGCGGAGCGCGTCGCCGAGGACGCCGCCAAGGCCCAGGAGGCCGAGCAGGCGAGGACCGGCAAGAAGCGCGCCTCGAGCTACTGGGCCGTCAGCTGGAACATCTTCAAGAAGGACAAGGTCGGCATGACCTGCCTCGTCATCGTGGGCCTGCTGGTGCTCGTCGCCCTTCTCGCGCCGGTGCTCGCGCCCTTCGACCCGGACGCGCAGGAGCTCTCCAACATGCTCCAGGCGCCCAACGCCACGCACCCGTTCGGGACCGACGAGTTCGGCCGCGACATCCTCTCGCGCGTCATCTTCGGCTGCCGCATCTCGCTGTCCGTCGGCGTGATCTCGCAGCTGATCGCCCTGGTGATCGGCTTCCTCGCCGGCGTCTTCGCAGGTTACTTCGGCGGCAAGGTCGACGCCGTCATCTCCTTCATCATCCAGGTCTTCTCGAGCTTCCCGTTCCTGCTCTTCGCGATCGTTGTGATGTTCGTGCTCGGGCCGGGTCTCATCAACCTCTACGTCGCCCTGGGCCTGCTCATGTGGACCTCGACGGCGAGGCTCGTGCGTGGCGACGTCATGCGCCTCAAGGGCTCGGAGTACATCCAGTCCTGCATCCTCTCGGGCGGCTCCAGCTGGCGCATCATCATGAAGCACCTGCTGCCCAACTGCGTCTCCACGCTGATCGTCGTCTCGACGCTCGGCATCCCCAACGCGATTCTCTCGGAGGCGTCGCTGTCCTTCCTCGGCCTGGGCGTGCAGCCGCCCATGGCGAGCTGGGGCCAGATGATCTCGGCCTCGCAGCCCTACATCCAGTCAAACACGTACTACAGCGTCATCCCCGGCATCGCCATCATCATCACGGTCATGGCGTTCAACATGCTGGGCGACTCGCTGCGCGACGCGCTCGATCCCAAGATGCGCGCCTAGGAGGTGAGGACACATGCCTAAGGATATTTCCGTCACCCGCGAGGAGGGGAGGCGCATCGCCGAGCAGGCGATCGCACGCGACGTCGAGAAGGAGGTCCTTCTCGACGTGGAGAACCTCCACGTGACGCTGTTCACCGAGGACGGGGCCCTGCCCGCCATCACCGACCTCTCCTTCGTCATGCGCAAGGGCGAGACCCTGGCCGTCGTCGGCGAGTCCGGCTGCGGCAAGTCGATGACCGCCCTCTCCATCATGGGGCTCCTGCCCCAGCCGCCCGCCAAGATCACCGGCGGCCAGATCAACTTCGACGGCACGGACCTCGCAAAGCTCTCCCGCGACGAGATGCGCGCCTACCGCGGCTCCAAGATGGGCATGATCTTCCAGGAGCCCATGACCTCGCTCAACCCCGTCATGACCGCGGGCAAGCAGATTCGCGAGGGCATCTTGGTGCACAACCCCAAGATGGACAAGAAGGAGGCGGACGCCCGCGCGCTCGAGATGATCAAGCTCGTCGGCATCCCCGCCCCCGAGAAGGTCTTCCGCAGCTACCCGCACGAGCTGTCCGGCGGCATGCGCCAGCGCGTCATGATCGCCATCGCCCTCGCCTGCCAGCCCGACCTCCTGATCTGCGACGAGCCGACCACGGCCCTCGACGTTACCATCCAGGCGCAGATCCTGCAGCTGATCGACCGCATGAAGCAGGAGCTGGGCACCGCGGTCATGCTCATCACGCACGACATGGGCGTCGTTTCCGAGATGGCCGACTGGGTGCTCGTCATGTACGCCGGCCACAAGGTGGAGTACACCGTCTCGGCGGAGCTCTTCACCAACCCCAAGCACCCCTACACGCGCGGCCTCATCGACTCCATCCCGAGCCTGGACGACGACAAGGAGAAGCTCTTCGCGATCCCCGGCAACGTCCCCATGCTCTCCGAGATGCCCACGGGCTGCCCCTTCCACCCGCGCTGCCCCTTCGCCAGGGACATCTGCCGCAAGGAGACGCCGGACCTCTTGCCCGTCGACGGCGACGAGAACCACCGCTGCGCCTGCTGGAAGTACACCGATAAGTGGGGTGAGTAGCCGATGGAGCAGAACATGGACAAGAACACCGAGCCCGCGTCCGGCGCCAAGGACTCCGACGTCGTGCTCAGGGTCGAGCACCTCACCAAGCACTATCCCATCAAGAGCGGCCTCGTCGGGCGCTCCAAGCGCTACGTCCACGCGCTCGAGGACGTGTCGTTCGAGCTCCACCGCGGTGAGACCTTCGCGATCGTGGGCGAATCTGGCTGCGGCAAGTCCACGACGGGCAAGTGCGTCCTGAGGCTCACCGAGCCGACGAGCGGCAAGGTCTACCTCGACGGCGAGGACTTCACCTCGCTCAAGGGGGCCGACCTCACCCGCGCGCGCCAGAAGATGAAGCTCATCTTCCAGGACCCGTACAGCTCGCTCAACCCGCGCATGACCGTGGCCGACATCATCGCCGAGCCGATCGACATCGCGCACACGTACAAGACCCGCGCCGAGCGCGACGCCCGCGTCGAGGAGATCATGCAGGCGGTCGGCCTCGACCTCGTGTTCAAGTATCGCTACCCGCACGAGTTCTCCGGCGGCCAGCGCCAGCGCATCGGCATCGCCCGCGCCATCGTGCTCGAGCCCGAGATCGTCATCTGCGACGAGCCCGTCTCGGCCCTCGACGTCTCGGTGCAGGCGAAGGTCATCAACCTGCTCGAGGAGCTGCAGGAGAAGCTCGGCCTCTCCTACGTCTTCATCAGCCACGACCTCTCGGTCGTCAAGCACATCTCCGACCGCGTCATGGTCATGTACCTGGGCCACGAGATGGAGCTGGCCGAGACCGACGAGCTCTACGACCGGCCGCTGCACCCCTACACGCAGGCGCTGCTCGACGTCATCCCGCGCATCGGCCACGAGAGGATCCAGGACAAGAAGATCCTCCAGGGCGACGTGCCGAGCCCCACGAACCCGCCCGAGGGCTGCTGCTTCCACACCCGCTGCTCCAAGTGCATGAGGGTGTGCACCGAGAAGGTCCCGGAGCTTCGCGAGGTCAAGCCGGGCCACCTCTGCGCCTGCCACCTCTTCGACGAGGCCCTGAGCGAGGCGGAGCGCGAGCTCATGCCGATGGGCGTGGCCCAGGGAGCCGGTGCCGCGAGCCCGGCTGCGTCGCGGCAGGAGTCGGGTGCGTAGCGCCGTCCGAGGGGCTCGTGCGCGGCCCGGATCAGCAAGGTCTGCCATTAAGTGAGCGGCAGGTCGCCATTGGCGGCCTGCCGCTCTCCTGCGTCGAGCCATTGAAACCGGTGCGGGGGCAAAGAAGGGGCCGGCGCTCGTCGGGCGCCGGCCGGTGACTGCTACTTGTTGTACGTGACCTTCCTGAAGTGCGGGTCGACGAGCATCTCGAGGCCCTCGTAGCCCTCGCGAAGCACGTAGGGGTTCTGCGGCCAGTCCACGGGGATGGTGCCGTAGTCGACGCGCACCAGCTGGCGGTCGGCCTGGATGGCGTTGTCGAGCTGCGTTGCCTCGTCCTGCGAGCTGCGCGCGGCGTCGACGTAGGCGTCAAACGCCGGGCTGTCGTAGAAGGAGCTGCGCGTCTTGGCCTTGTCGCTCCTGAAGTAGGAGCCCATGTGTTCGACGCCCACGAACGAGAGGGTCGACCACGTGACCAGCGTCAGCGAGAGGGAGCCGTTGGAGCGCGACTCGCGCCACAGGCCGGAGTCGATGACCTGCACGTCCACGGTGACGCCGACCTGCTGCCAGTAGTTCTGGATCGCGACCATGACCGCCTGGTCCTGGGAGCGCACCTGGGCGGTGAGGTGAAGGTCTGTCGCGCCCGCCTCGGCGAGGAGCTTACGCGCCTGGTCGGGATCGTAGGGCAGGACCTCCGCGCTCTTGTCGTAGCCGGTCTCGGAGCTGGGGATGAAGGCCGAGCAGGGCTTGGCCGCGCCGGAGAGGATGGTGTCGCACAGCTCCTGGCGGTTGATCGCCAGCGAGAGCGCCTGGCGCACGCGGACGTCCTGGAAGCTCTCGTCGTTGAGGTTGATGTTCAGGAACTGCGTCGCCGCGGGCGTGTAGTAGACGATCTGGCCGCTCACGTCGTCGTTGGACTTGTACTGGTCCAGCAGGGACGTGTCGAGGAAGCACAGGTCGATGTCGCCGTTGGTGTAGTTCATCATGCGGGTGTTGCCGTCGTCGATGTAGTGCACCTCGACGCGGTCGATCGCCGGCTTGCCGTCGTGGTACTCGTCGAAGGCCGTGAGCACCACCTCGGTGGAGTCGTCGTTGCTCTCCAGCTTGAAGGGGCCGCAGCCGATGAAGTCGGTGCCCGTGCCCCAGGAGTCGCCGGCGGCCTCGCATGCCTCGTGCGGGTAGATGGAGGCGTAGAACTGCGCGAGGAGGTAGGGGAAGGAGGAGAAGGGCTGGGAGAGCGTGATGGTGAAGTGGCGGTCGTCTTGGGCGGAGAAGCCCGCGAGCTCGGTGGCGGCGCCGGAGACGACGTCCTTGGCGCCCGCGATCTTGTCGTAGCCGTCGGACTGCGCCTGCTTGGCGAGGACGCGCGTCAGCGTGTAGCGGACGTCCTCGGCGGTGAGGGTGGAGCCGTCGTGGAACTTGACGCCGTCCTTGAGCTCGAAGGTGTAGGTCAGGCCGTCCTCGGATACGGTCGGCAGGGAGGTCACCAGGACCGGCTCGAGCTGCTTGGAGTCGGGGTTGAGGCGGATCAGCGTGTCGCAGACGTTCTCGGACGCGCCCCAGGTGTTGGACGTAATCTGGGTGTCGAAGCTCGCCTTGGGGTTGGCGACGCCGAAGCGCAGGACCTTCTCGGTGGTGGTGCCCGCGTTGGAGGAGGCGCCGCCGCAGCCGGCGAGCGCCCCGGCGGCGCCTGCGGTGGCGGCGACGCCGATCGCGCCCCTGAGGAAGGAGCGGCGGGTGAGGCTGGAGCTGGTCGCGCGGACAGGGCCGCCGTTGCGCGATGAGGCCATGGTTGTCCTTTCTTGAGCGGTGCGAGCGCTGCGGGGACGCGAGCGGGGTTCGCGCGCGTCCGCGGCGGGGGCGCAAATCACACCCAGCAAATAGGTTTTTACAATGATAGCCAAATAATCACCTTTGGGCGAGTAGGGCGACCTTCCGAAACAAAAGCGTCCCGGCCGGGCGTTGGCGGCACCGTGCGCGCGGCCCGCGTCCGCGCGGCGGCCACCCGGGCGCGGCTTTGAGCAGATTGCGTAAGAACCTGTTAACGCCGCTGCGTCCCGCTGGCTTTTCTCCGTTCGCCGTCCTAACGTAGAGGGCCGCGAATATACAGCAAGCTGCATCGACTGCCGGCCACGCGCCAGGCGCGTGGCCACGTGGTGCCGCGCCTGGCGGGGAGCTGCCGCGCCCATCGAGGAGAGACATGCAAGTGCCCAAAGACCGCCCGCTGATCTGCGTCACCCCGCGCTACGAGCCCGCGAAGGAGCTCTTCGGCGAGAGGTTCCTGCCCAACGAGTCGCTGAGCCGGGGGCTCCTCGACGCCATCGTCGACGCCGGCGGCCTGCCGGTCATGATGCCCATCACGGACGACGCCGCCCTGATCCAGCGCTACGTGGACATGTGCGACGGCTTCGTGATCCCTGGCGGCCACAGCGTCGACCCCGCCCGCTGGGGCGAGGAGCCCCGTGCGGATGCCTCCGACGTCTCGCCCGAGCGCGACGCGCTCGAGTTCCCGCTGGTGGAGAAGGTCCTCGCGGCCGATAAGCCGCTGCTGGCGATCTGCCGCGGCATGCAGCTGCTCAACGTGGCCCTCGGCGGCACCCTCTCGCAGTGGCTCTACGACCTGCCGACCCGCGAGGGCACGACGCACTGGCGCCACGAGATCATCCTCAACGACCCCGCGCACCCCGTTGAGGTCGTCGCGGGCACCCTGCTCGACCAGGTCATGGGCGCCCGCCCGCGCCTGCAGGTCAACTCCAGCCACCACGAGTGCGTGGCCAGGCCGGGCGAGGGCGTGCGCGTGGACGGCTACGCCACCGACGGCATCATCGAGTCGATCGACGTGCCCGGCAGGCGCTTCTGCCTGGGCGTCCAGTGGCACCCCGAGTACACCTGGCCCACGCTCGAGACCGACCGCCTGCTGTGGCGCTCCCTCGTGGAGGCGTCGGCCGGGCACTGACGGAAGCCCCCGCGTGCCGCGGCGGGCCTCGGGCCTCGTCGTCCGCTGCGGCCGCACCCAAGCCCGGGGCGTGGAGAGGCCGCGCCCCTCGACCAGATGGCCCTCGCGAAAAGGCCGCGCCCTCGCGGCAGACCGAAAGGAAGAGACATGAGCGACGTTCTCGACAGGTTCGTCAGGTACTGCAAGGTCGCCTCGCAGTCCGACGAGACGAAGGACCCCACCAACCCCGACAACATCCCCACGACCGAGAGCCAGTTCGACATCGCCAACGTGATCGCCGACGACCTGCGCGAGCTCGGCGCCGAGGACGTCTCCGTGGACGAGCACGCCTACGTCATCTGCCACTGGCCCGCCAGCGAGGGCCTCGAGGACCTGCCGACCCTCGGCTTCTGCTGCCACATCGACACCGCCTGGCAGAGCTACGGCTCGCCCGTCCACCCGCAGGTGAAGCGCTACGAGGGCGGCAGGCTCCTGATCGGCACCGGCCGCGACGGCAAGGAGGTCTGGATCGGCCCCGAGACCAACCCCGCGCTCGAGCACATGGTCGGCTGGGACCTCGTCACCACCGACGGCACCTCGCTGCTCGGCGGCGACGACAAGGCCGGCGACGCGGAGATGGTGAGCCTCATGAGGCGCCTCAAGGACGACCCGTCGCTGCGCCACCCGCGCCTTGCCTTCGCCTTCGTGCCCGACGAGGAGATCGGCCACGGCGCCGCCCTGCTCGACCTCGACAAGTTCGGCGCCGCCTTCGGCTACACGATCGACGGCGGCCCGCTCGGCGAGTTCTGCTACGAGACCTTCAACGCGGCCGAGGCCGTGGTGCGCGCCAAGGGCCTCTCGGTCCACACCGGCACGGCCAAGGGCCTCATGGTCAACGCCGCCGAGACCCTCATGCGCTACAACGAGCTGCTCCCCGCCCAGGACCGCCCCGAGTTCACCGAGAACTACGACGGCTTCTACTACCTCTCGAGCGTCGAGGGCAGCTGCGAGGAGGCCACGAGCCACTACATCGTCCGCGACCACGACAAGGCCAAGTTCGAGCACCGCAAGCAGCTCATGCTCGACGCGGCGGAATACCTGAACGAGCGCATGGGTAGGCAGGTCGTGACCGTCACCCTGCGCGACCAGTACTACAACCTCGCCGACGTGATCTTGAGGCCGGAGAACAGCCACCTGATCGAGAACGCGCGCAAGGCCTTCGAGAAGGTCGGCCAAGAGATGAGGTGCATCCCCATGAGGGGTGGCACCGACGGCTCGCAGCTCTCCTTCCGCGGCTTCCCGTGCGCCAACCTCTCCGCGGGCTACTACAACGCCCACGGCGTGATGGAGTTCGTGCCGATCCCGGAGCTCGAGGCCATGGTCGACATGCTCGTGGAGCTCGTGGGCCTCTACGCCAAGCCCCAGGTGGCGGCCGGCGAGGTCGCGTCGGCGACGGAAGAGTAGGGGGCTGCCATGGCGAGCGAGAGCGAGCGCGGGACGGCCGCGAGGGCTGCTGCGGCGCCCCTGGACGAGGCGGCGCGCCGCGCGGCTGCAGAGCGCCTCGGGCTGGACGGGATCGACCCGGCGCGGCTGCGCGACCTTACCGAGGAGCTCGTGGGGGTCGACTCGACCGTCGGGTACTACCCCGAGATCCACGAGTTTCTCGCATCGAGACTCGAGGGGATGGGCTATGAGCCCTTCGTTGACAACAAGGCGACCATGTACGTGCGCGTGCCGGGAGAGGATGGCTCCAGGACCGTCTGCGTGGGCGCCCACCTCGACACGATCGGGCTGATCGTGCGCGGCTTCAACG
Organism: Olsenella absiana; assembly: GCF_036408855.1. Classification (NCBI taxonomy): domain Bacteria; kingdom Bacillati; phylum Actinomycetota; class Coriobacteriia; order Coriobacteriales; family Atopobiaceae; genus Olsenella; species Olsenella absiana. Next base: position 57,765 of record NZ_JAZGJQ010000006.1, on the reverse strand, counting down.
ACGACGGCACGCTGCGCGTGCGCAACCTCGGCGGCATCAACTACCACTCCATCGAGGGCGAGACCTGCCGCATCCACTGCAGGGACGGTCGCGTCGTGCCCGGCCAGGTGATCTGCAAGCGGCACTCCACGCACGTGTTCGCCGACGCCCGCACCGTCGAGCGCGACGAGGACAACATGTCCGTCTCGATCGTGGGCGACGTCGACAGCCCGGCCGACGCCCGCGCGCTCGGCGTGACGCAAGGGGCCATCTGCTCGATCGACCCGCACTTCCAGGCCTTCGACAACGGCTACATCGTGTCGCGCCACATCGACGACAAGGCCGCCGTCGCGGTGCTGCTCGACGTCCTGGACTGGCTCGCGCGAAGCGGCCGCAAGCCGGCGTTCGACACGCTCTTCGCGTTCCCCATCTACGAGGAGATCGGCCACGGCGGCGCGTACGTGCCGCCCGAGGTTGCAGAGTACGTGGCGCTGGACATCACGCTGATCGGCCCGGACTACGACTCCGACGAGCACAGCGTTGGCGTCATCGTGAGCGACCACAAGGGCCCCTACGACTGGAACCTCTCCAACCGGCTGATCCGCTGCGCAGAGGAGGTCTGCGACGAGGGCCGCTGGAACACCCAGGTGTGCTTCCACTACTCGACCGACGCGAACGCCGCCTCCGTGCTCGGCCGCAACCTCGCCTCTGGCGCCTTCGGCATGGCGTGCCTGAGCAGCCACGGGCGCGAGCGCTGCCACGTGGACGCGATCGTCGAGACCGAGCGGCTCTGCCGTGCCTACGTGATGGGCGAGTGCCTGGGGTAGGGACGGAGCGCCGCGGGCTGCCCGGCCCGCGGAACCGGCTCGCGGGACCGGCGCGCGGGACCGGCGCACTAGGCTCGCGGGCCCGGTAGCCCGCGCACCCGGGCCTCGGCGTCATGTGCTTATCGGGGAAAATCGGAGGCTGGCGCCGGGAGGCGCTAGCCTCTTCTTGTGCGTCGCGCCCCTGCGCCGCCGCGGCGCCTCGTGCGCCAGGCGTCCCGCGGAGGGCGGGACATCGGTTCGTCACCCAGGGCTCAGGCATCGTCGCCGGGGCAGGGGCATCCGGCTCGCGGGCGCCCGGGCCATCCGGCAAGGACAGGAGACCGCATGGACAAGAACATGAACGACAAGCTCGCGGACTGGCTCAAAGGCAGGAACGGCGCGGACGAGATCTCCAACCTCACGCTCGCCGTCGCCATCGTGCTCGTGGTCGTCAACCTCTTCGCCCACACGTGGGTGATCTCCCTCGTCGCCGTGGCGCTGCTTCTCTACACGGGCTTCAGGATCTCCTCCACCAAGGTCGCGGACAGGCGCGAGGAGAACGAGCACTTCCTGGCCGTCCTCGGGCCGCTCGCCCCGTGGGTCAGGAATCCCGCCGCGGCGATGCGCGAGGCGCGCGCCTACAAGCACCTCACCTGCCCAAACTGCGGCCAGCACGTCCGCGTGCCCAGGGGCAAGGGCAAGGTCCGCGTGACCTGCCCCAAGTGCAAGACCAAGTTCGACGCGAACGCCTAGCCTGATGTACGAGGTCCTTCTCGCCGGAGGCACGGCCTCGGGAAAATCGACCGTGGCTCGCGAGCTCGAGCGGCTCGGAGCCCGCAGGATCGATCTCGACCAGGTGTCGCGCGACGTGTGCGCCGTCGGCTCCGAGGTCTGCCGCCGCCTGGCCGAGGCCTTCGGCGCCGACGTGCTCGACCCGCGGACGGGAGAGCTCGACCGCGCCCTCCTCGCGCGCCGCGCCTTCTCGAGCGAGGAGTCGACGCGCGAGCTCGAGGCGATCGAGCTCCCCGCAATCGGGGAGGAGCTCGCGCGGCGCGTCCGCACGGCGGGCGACGGGGTGGTCGTCGTGGAGGTGCCGCTGCTCGACCGCGTCGAGGACATGCTCTACGACGTCGACGAGGTCGTCTGCGTCACCTGCCCGCTCGAAGTGCGTCGCCGGCGGGCCTGCGGTCGCGGCATGGACCCGGCGGACTTCGACCGCAGGGTCGCCCACCAGCCGAGCGACGAGTACCTCAGGGCGCACGCGGACACGGTGCTCGACAACTCCGGCGACGAGGAGGCCCTCGTCGCGCGCGTGGGCGCCTGGTGGGAGGAGCGCGAGCGCGCAGGCTGGCCCCGCGGGGGCTGGGCGCGCGGGTGCTGGAGGCGCGCGTGAGGTCTGGTTCGGAGAGGTTCTTCCGCTGGTACCGCACCCTGCCGCTCCTGGCGATGGGCGTCGTGCTGGCGCTCACGCTCGGGGTGGGGGCGCTGCCCGGGAGCATCGTGCGGCGGGTGTTCTACCCCGTGTCCTACGCGACGCAGATCAACGGTGCCGCGGCGCGCCACGACGTGGACCCCTACCTCGTCGCCGCCGTGATCAAGTGCGAGTCAGACTGGGATCCCCGGGCGCAGTCCGGCGCGGGCGCAGTCGGCCTCATGCAGCTCATGCCCGAGACGGCCCAAGAGCTGGCGGACCTGGGCGTCGTCGACGATGCGGACTACGACGTCTCGCGGCTGACCGATCCCAGCGTCAACATCGAGTACGGCACGGCCTACCTGGCCTACCTCTCGCAGGAGCTCGGCTCGACCGACGAGGTCATCGCCGCCTACAACGCGGGCCTGGGGACCGTGCGCAGCTGGCTCGCTGGTGGCGCCCAGGGCGTCGCCGAGGCGATCACCTACCCCGAGACCCGCCTCTACCTGCAGCGCGTCAAGCAGGCGCGCGAGCGCTACGCCGAGCTCTACCCGGAGGGGCTCAAGGATTACTAGCGCCCCGGCGCGCCGCAGGCACGCCGGGGTCGTCCGCCAGGGACGGTGCCCGGCGGCGCCCGGGACGGCCCGGCCTGGACGGCCGCACCCCGGGGCCGTGGCCTGGGGGCCGCACCCCGACGCAGTCCCCTCGCCTCGGCTGTGCATTTTTCCAAGTTAGGGATGGGTCGGGGGCTGACCGTGGAGGTCGGCGGGCCTCCTCCGTCGTGCCGTGCAATCCATGAGTCGCATTTGCCCAGGATTCGAAGGATCTGGGCGGTGGCGCTCTGGCATCGCGGGCTTGGAGTCGTCCATAAGTCGCAGAAATGCACTGTCCCTTTGTGGGAGCTGCGGCGGCCCCCGCGGCGGCGTTTCGACCACGCCTGGGACGCCCGGCCTACGCGGCCGTTCCATCGGCACCACATCGCGTTCGTGCGGATCGTCGCGACTCCGGCGGGTACAATCAAACACGTGTACCGAGAGAGGGGGAGGACAGGTGCAGCAGCCCAAGCAGCCCAAGCAGCCCAAGCAGCCCAAGCAGCCCGAGCAGCCCGAGCAGCCGGCCCAGCCCGCGTGGCAGGTGCAGCAGCAGGGAGGGTCCGCCGGCGAGGCGGGCCTGCGCGTCGAGGACGGCATCGAGTACGAGCCGCTGGCAGGCACGCCGGCGGCCAAGGAGCGCTTCGGCGCCGAGCTCAAGAGGTTCGGCCTCGGCAAGGACGACTCGCGCTTCGAGGTCGTCTCGCCCTTCGAGCCGGCCGGCGACCAGCCTCAGGCCATAGAGAAGCTCGCGGAGGGCGTGGAGCGTGGCCTGCGCTACCAGACCCTCATGGGCGTCACCGGTTCCGGCAAGACCTTTACCATGGCCAAGACCATCGAGAAGGTCAACCGCCCGACGCTGATCATGGAGCCCAACAAGACCCTCGCCGCCCAGGTCGCCAGCGAGATGCGCGAGATGTTCCCGCACAACGCGGTCACCTACTTCGTCTCGTACTACGACTACTACCAGCCAGAGGCCTACGTCCCGCAGACCGACACCTACATCGAGAAGGACGCGTCGATCAACGAGGAGGTCGAGAAGCTCCGCCACCAGGCGACCTCCAACCTCCTCTCCCGGCGCGACGTGATCGTGGTCGCCTCCGTCTCGTGCATCTACGGCATCGGCAGCCCCCAGGACTACGCGGGCCTCGCCCCCAACGTGGACAAGCAGGTCCCGCTCGAGCGCGACGACCTCATCAAGAACCTCATCGACGTCCAGTACGACCGCAACGACTACGACCTCTCGCGCGGCACCTTCCGCGTGCGCGGCGACACCGTGGACGTGTTCCCGCCCTATGCCGAGAACCCGCTGCGCATCTCCTTCTTCGGCGACGAGGTCGAGTTCATCGGCGAGGTCGACTCCGTCACGGGTGAGGTCGTGCGCGAGTTCGACGCCGTCCCGATCTGGCCCGCCTCCCACTACGTCACCGAGCGCCCCAGGATCAACCGCGCGTTGGAGACGATCAACGAGGAGCTCGAGGCCCGCGTCGCGGAGCTCAAGGCCAACGACATGCTCCTCGAGGCGCAGCGCCTTGCCCAACGGACCGGCTACGACCTCGAGATGCTCGAGCAGATGGGCTACTGCAACGGCATCGAGAACTACTCGCGCCACCTCGACGGGCGACGTCCGGGCGAGCCGCCCTACACGCTGATCGACTACTTCCCGAGCGACATGCTCTGCATCATCGACGAGTCCCACGTCACCGTCCCGCAGATCCGCGGCATGCACGAGGGCGACCGCTCGCGCAAGGTCACCCTGGTCGACCACGGCTTCCGCCTGCCGTCCGCGCTCGACAACCGCCCCCTGCGCTTCGACGAGTTCGAGAGCCGCATCCCCCAGTTCATCTACGTCTCCGCGACGCCGGGCGACTACGAGGAGGCCGTCTCCCAGCAGGAGGTCGAGCAGATCATCCGCCCGACGGGCCTCCTGGACCCCAAGATCGACCTGCGCCCCGTCCGCGGCCAGATCGACGACCTGATCTCCGAGATCAAGGAGCGCGCGGCGAGGAAGGAGCGCGTCCTCGTGACGACCCTCACCAAGAGGATGGCCGAGGACCTCACGGACCACCTGCTCGACGAGGGCGTCAAGGTCAACTACATGCACTCCGACACGGCGACGCTCGACCGCGTGGAGATCATCCGCAGCCTGCGCGAGGGCAAGATCGACGTTCTGGTCGGCATCAACCTGCTGCGCGAGGGCCTCGACATCCCCGAGGTCTCGCTCGTGGCGATCCTCGACGCGGACAAGGAGGGGTTCCTCCGCAACCGCCGCTCGCTCATCCAGACCATGGGCCGCGCCGCCCGCAACGCGGAGGGCCAGGTCATCATGTACGCGGACACCATCACGGACTCCATGCGCGAGGCGATCGACGAGACCCGCCGGCGCCGCAGCCTCCAGGAGCGCTACAACGAGGAGCACCACATCGTGCCGCAGACCGTGCGCAAGTCGATCACGGACATCTCGAGCTTCATCCAGGAGGCAGAGGACAACGTGGGCAGGCGCCAGCGCAAGGACGGCGTCTTCTACACGGCGGCCACGGGCGAGGACGAGGCGGCGGACGCGGGCGAGAAGGACGCGGAGTCGATAGCGGAGGAGCTCTCCGCGCTGCCACGCGAGGAGGCGGCCAAGGTGCTCGGCGCGCTCCAGGACGAGATGCTGCAGGCCTCGGCGGACATGGACTTCGAGCGGGCCGCCGCCCTGAGGGACCAGGTCGTCGCTCTCGAGAGCGCCCTGTCCGGCGAGAGCGCCGACGACGTGATGGCCCGGCTCAAGGCCACTGACCGCAAGGGCTCCGCCCACGCGACCCGTCGCAGGTATCATAGGGGCAAGCACTAGCCGGCGCGCCGCCGTCCGCGGCCAGGGCGCGCGGCTCCTGCGAGGCGTCGCTTGGGAAGGGGTGCGGATGAGAGGCGCGGACAGGGAGCTCCTCAGGCCCGAGCTCGTCTTCCTCGGCATGGACGCGCCTGACAGGGCGTCGCTCTTCTCCCAGTTGGGGGCCCGTCTCGCGCCGCTCGGCTACGTCACGCCGGACTGGTTGGAGAGGATCGAGGAGCGCGAGCGCGCATATCCCACGGGGCTGGCGACCGCCACGGTCGGCATCGCGCTCCCGCACGCGGACGGCTGCGTGGCCAGGCCCTACATCGCCATCGTGCGCCCGCTCGCACCCGTCGCCTTCGAGCCCATGGCCGGTGTCGGCGACACGGTCGAGGCGGAGCTGGTGCTGAACCTCGGCGTCACGCGCGAGGGGGGCCAGGTCGAGGTCCTCCAGGGCCTGATGAACCTCTTCATGCAGGAGGACCCCGTGAGGCGCCTCATGGCGCAGACGACGGGTGAAGGTATGGTTTCCACCCTGCTCGAGTTTCTCGGGTAGGCGTCTTTCAGGGTATCTTTTCGTTCGGGGCGCCTCGCGAGACGCGCCCAGGGGATATCGAAGCGGACGCTCCGCATCGCTCAGAAGGAGGACCCCAATGGCAGCTAGGATCATCGTCGCCTGTGGCTCGGGCATCGCGACCTCGCAGATGGTGGCCAAGAAGATCGACAGGCTCCTGCGCGAGAAGGGCGTGGAGGCAGACGTCGCGGCCGTGACCAAGGAGGCCCTCGCCGAGGAGGCCGAGGGTGCCGACGCCTACGTCGCCGTCGTGAAGACCGAGGAGGACTACGACGTCCCCACCTTCAACGGCGTCGCCTTCCTCACCGGCATCGGCGAGGACGAGGAGCTGGCACGTCTCGTGGAGGCGGTCAGGGACAAGTAGCGGCCGCTAGGGGCGCCGGGCGAGCGAGCTCGTGAGGGCGTCCGCCACGCGCAAGCCATCGGTGGCCGCGCTCATGATGCCGCCCGCGTAGCCGGCGCCCTCGCCGCAGGGCCACAGGCCCAGGGTCGACACGCTGGTCAGCTCGTCCGTCCGCGTGATGCGCACGGGCGAGCTCGAGCGCGTCTCCACGCCCGTGAGGACCGCCTCGGCGTCGTCGAACCCGCGCAGGTGGCGTGCCATGAGCGGGATGGCGGCGCGCAGCGTCCGCGCCACGTAGTCGGGCAGGCAGCCCTCGACGCTTCCCCAGCTGACGCCGCGCGGGTAGGTCGGCCGCACGCGGCCCGCCCCGCTCGAGGGTCGTCCCGCGAGGAAGTCGCCCACGAGCTGCGCGGGCGCGACGTAGGCACCGCCGCCCGCCTCGAAGGCGGCCCGCTCGCAGCGACGCTGCAGCTCGACGCCGGCGAGGACGTCGGCGCCGGGCAGGTCGGAGGGGAAGACGTTCGCCAGGAGGCCCGCGTTGGCGTTCGTGCCCGCGCGGTCGGACAGGCTCATGCCGTTGGTGCAGACGCCGCCCGCCTCGCTCGCGGCGGCCACCACGTAGCCGCCGGGGCACATGCAGAACGAGAAGGCGCTGCGGCCGTCCGGCAGGTGGCACGCGAGCTTGTAGGGTGCGGCGCCGAGCGCGGGGTGCCCCGCGAAGGGGCCGTACTGCGCGCGGTCGACGTCGGCCTGCAGGTGCTCGATGCGCACGCCCATGGCGAAGGTCTTGCGCTCGAGCGCGACGCCGCGACGGGCGAGCAGGTCGTAGACGTCGCGTGCCGAGTGGCCCGTCGCGAGGACCACGTCATCGGCGGGGACGACCTCCTCCACGACCATGCCGGTCGGACGGTCGGTGCGCGAGAGCGTGACCGAGCGCACGCGACCGCCCGTCGTGTCGACGTCGCACACGCGCTCGCCGAGCCTGACCTCTCCTCCCAGGTTCTCGATCCGGGCGAGCAGGTTGGTCACGACGGTGGGCAGGACGTCGCTCCCGATGTGGGGCTTGGCGTCCCACAGAATCCGCCGCTGGGCGCCGGCCTCGACGAGGGTCTCGAGGACGATCCGGTGCGCGGGGCTCTTGGTGCCCGTGGCGAGCTTGCCGTCCGAGAAGGTCCCTGCGCCCCCGAGGCCAAACTGGACGTTGCTCTCCGGGTCGAGCTCGCCCGTCTCCTCGAAGCGCCTGATGGCGGCCCGTCTGCGCGTGGCGTCCTCGCCGCGCTCCACGAGGATGGGGGATAGCCCCGCCTCGGCGAGGGAGAGGGCGCAGAACAGGCCCGCGCAGCCCGCGCCGACGACGACGGGCCTGCGCGGGCACGCGAGGCCGAGGCGCTCGGGCAGGCGGTAGGGCTCCCCCTCGCTGACCTGCCGCACGTTCTTGTCGGCATGCCTGCGCCTGAGCCGCGCGAGGGCGCGCCCCTCCGCCTCGGCGTCGCGCAGGGAGAGGCGGACAGTGTAGACGAGGCGGACGTCTCGCCTCTTGCGGGCGTCGACCGAGCGCCTCCTGAGCTCGAAGGAGGAGAGCGCTTGGGGCGAGACGCCGAGCCGGCGGCAGGCGAGGCGCCTGAGCGCGGCCTCCTCCGCACCCTCGTCCGCCTCGGCGTCGCCGAGGGCCACTGCCAGGTTCGCTATCTCGATCACGTCGTCCCCCAACCTCGTTAGATGAGAGGACCATCGTACCCCAGGCTGCGGTATGGTTGCTTGGCGCCTAGGCGGCGGAGAGACGGGCCGGGACGTACTGACGGGAGGGCGCATGGCAGAGCGCAATGGTGGTGGCGGAGGGACCCGGAGGGGCAGACTGTACGGCGTGGGCGCAGGCCCGGGCGACCCCGAGCTCCTCACGCTGAAGGCGGCCCGCGTCATCTGCGAGGCAGACTGCGTCGCCGTCCCCGACTCGGGGAGCGGACGCCGGATGGCGCTCGGGATCGTCTCCTCGTGGCTGGACGGCCAGGAGGTCATAGACTGCGCGACCCCCATGACCTCCGACGCGGACGTGCTCGCGCAGGCTCACGACGACGTCGCCCGCGAGCTCGCCTCGCGGCTGGACGAGGGCAAGGACGTCGCCATGGTCGTGCTCGGCGACGTCTGCGTGTACTCCACGTTCTTCTATGTCGCGGAGCGGCTGAGGCCCCGCGGCTACGAGGTCGAGCTCGTGCCGGGGGTCACCTCCTTCAGCGCCGCGGCCGCAAGGCTGTGCCAGCCCCTCTGCACGGGGTCGGAGTCCCTGCTCGTGACCCCCGCCTCCGCGGACGGGCTCGACGGGCGCCTCGGCGCGGCCGAGAACCTCGTCCTCATGAAGCCGCCCCGAGACCTCTCGGCGCTCGCGGGGAGCCTGCGGGAGCGCGGCCTCCTCGACGGGGCGTCGCTCGTCTCCGACCTGGGCCTTCCGACCGAGCGGGTCGTGCCCCGGCTCGCGGACCTGGAGGGCCAGGTGGGCTACCTCTCGCTCGTCCTCGTGCGGGGCGCCGAAGCGCGTGCGGCGGCGCGGGCTGGCCGGCCCGCCGGCCCGGAGCGCTAGTCCCGCGCCGCCCCGGATGCGGTGGGGCGGCGCCTGGGGGCCGGCGCCCCGGCGAGGGCGGCCCCTAGGCACCCGTTCGCGAGAGCGCCCGCTCCGCCGCCGCGGCGCCCGCGACCATGCCGCTCTTCCAGGCCCAGGCGAGGTTGAAGCCCCCGCAGTCCGCGTCCACGTCGAGCGACTCGCCGGCGGCGAAGAGCCCGGGCACGCTCCGGCAGGCGAGCGTCCTGGGCGAGAACTGCGCGAGCACGAGGCCGCCGCGCGAGACCTGCGCCCTCTTGGGCTCGGCCGGCCCCTCGACCGCGAGGGCGAGCCCCTTCGCGAGGGCGAGCGCCCGCTCCAGGACGGCCTCCTCCGTCGGCGCGCCGGCGAGTCCGGACGCCGCCTCGCGCGCGAGGGCGGAGGCGATGCGGGGGTCGAGGAAGCCGTGGAGGCGGGCCGCGGCGGCCTGCGTGGCGCGGCCCGCCTCCCGTGTGGGTCCGCGCCCGCGGGCTTGCCCGGCGGCACCCGCCGCCCGTCGCAGCTCCGTCGCGGAGTGGCCCGGGGCGAGGTCGAGCACGAGGGCGTCGTTGGGCCGGCAGCGGCGCGAGAGGTCGAAGGCGACGATCCCCGTGACCCCGTAGGGACGGAAGATGACCTCGCCCGCTTCCCGCGCGACCTCGGACCCGCCCCGCACGAGCAGGGCCGACACGTGGACGCGCCTGCCGTCGAGCTCCCCGAGCAGCCGACCCGCGCCCGAGCAGGCGATGGGGCACAGCACGGGCTCCCAGGGACGCGTCTCGAGGCCGAGGCCGCACCCGAGCAGGGCGGGGAGGGGTGTGCCGCCGCCGAGCGCCACCACGACGCAGCGGGCGTAGATCGAGCGCTCCCGCGCTGTCCCTCCCTCGCCGCACGCGAGTGCGTAGCGCACGCGCAGATCCTGGCCGCAGCGCTCGACGCGCGTGACCTCGCGTCCGGGTGCGAGCAGCGCGCCGGCCCGGCGCGCGCGGGCGAGCAGGACGTCGCGCACGGACGCCGCCTGCTTGCTGAGCGGGTAGAGCCTCCCGTCCTCCTCGGCGACTATGAGGCCGCTGCCCTCCATGAGGGAGACGACGTCCTCCCCGAAGCGCGTGCCGGCGGCCTCGGCCACGAAGGCAGGGTCGTTGTAGCGGGAGAAGTCGAGGTCGCGGTTGGAGAGGTTGCAGCGGCCGTTGCCCGTGGCGAGGATCTTCTGCCCGCAGGAGAGCCCCCGCTCGAGCGCCACCGTGGAGGCGCCGGCCTCGGCGCTCGCGATGGCCGCCGCGAGCCCCGCGGCGCCCGCGCCGAGGACGCAGACGTCGCAGGAGTCGCCGACCTCGACGCGGGCTGCCTCGTCCTCGAGCCTGCGCCTCTCCTCGGCGCGGGAGCGGCCCTTGGGCGGACGCGGCACCTAGACCCCCTTCGCCTCGTCGAAGGCGGCCGTGTTCTCCACGAGCTCGATGGCCTTGGGGAGTAGCCCCTCGGGGAGGGCGGTGTCGACGGTGCCCTCGTCGCACGCCTTGGCGATGGCGGGGTCGATCGGCAGCCTCCCGAGGACGTCGAGGTCGAACTGACGCGCGATCTCGTCGAGGTGGCTCGGCCCGTACGGCTCGATCCTCTCGCCGCAGTGCGGGCAGGCGAGGTAGCTCATGTTCTCCACGAGGCCGATGACCGGCACGTCCATCATCGAGGCCATGTTCACGGCCTTGCTCACGATGACCTGCACGAGGTCCTGCGGAGAGGTGACGATCACCACGCCCTCGATGGGCAGCGACTGGAAGACGGTCAGGGCGACGTCGCCGGTTCCCGGGGGCATGTCGACGAGCAGGTAGTCCAGCTGGCCCCAGTTGGTCTGGCCCCAGAACTGCCTGAGCACGCCGGAGAGCATGGGGCCGCGCCACAGCACCGGGTCGGTCTCGTTCTCCAGGACGAGGTTGGTGCTCATGATCTCGATCCCTGTGATGCTCGTGGCGGGGAGCAGCAGGTTGTCCTGGGCGAAGGCGTGCTCGCCGGACAGGCCGAACATCTTGGGGATGGACGGCCCGGTGATGTCGGCGTCGAGGATGCCCACGCGCCTGCCCGCGCGAGCGAGCTCGGTCGCGAGGATTCCGGTCACGAGCGACTTTCCGACGCCGCCCTTGCCCGACACGACGCCGATGACGTGCTTCACGCTCGAGTTCGGCTCCATCTCGAAGACCTCGGGGCCCTGCGGCTCCCTCTTGCCGAACGCCGCGTCTGCCTCGCGGCGAATCTGGTCCCTCTCCTCATCGTCCATGGGTTCTCCTTCCCTTGCGCCCTCGGCGCGGTGTGCATGACGTCTGGATTCTACCCGAGGCGCGCGAACGCCCTCGGGCCACCTTGTTCCATTTGATGTAGAACGTGTGTTCTCACATCATACCACCTGCGGCGCGTGTAGACTAGTCCCCGTCAGAGAATGGGGCGCATGCCCCGGACCGAGGTGGGACGGATTCCGCGAATGGCACAGAACTGCATCACGATCCGCGGCGCGCGCGAGCACAACCTGCGCGACGTCGACGTAACGATACCGAGGGACAAGCTCGTGGTCATCACGGGCCTGTCGGGGTCGGGCAAGTCGTCGCTGGCCTTCGACACCATCTACGCGGAGGGGCAGCGCCGCTACGTGGAGTCCCTCTCGAGCTACGCCCGCATGTTCCTCGGACAGATGGACAAGCCGGACCTGGACTCCATCGACGGCCTCTCGCCCGCGGTCTCGATCGACCAGAAGACCACGAGCAGGAACCCCCGCTCCACGGTCGGCACCGTGACGGAGATCTACGACTACCTCAGGCTCCTCTATGCGCGCGTGGGCACGCCCCACTGCCCGGTCTGCGGGCGCGTCATCGAGCGCCAGACGACCGACCAGGTGGCGGACAAGGTCCTCGCGCGGGCGCAGGGCCGGCGCGCCTACGTGCTGGCACCGGTCGTCCTCGGTCGGAAGGGGGAGTACGCCAAGCTCTTCGAGGACCTGCGCAAGGAGGGCTTCTCGCGCGTCAGGGTGGACGGCGAGGTCCTCGACCTCGACGGGGAGCTCAAGCTCAACAAGAAGCTCAAGCACTCGATTGAGGTCGTCGTCGACCGGATCGTCGTGCGCGAGAACTCCCTCGGCCGCATCGCGGAGGCGGTCGAGCAGGCGACGCGGATCGCCGAGGGCCGCGTGGGCTTCTACCTCCTGCCGGACCGCGACGACCCGGAGGCCATGCCCGGCGAGCTGCTCCAGTACTCGCTCGCCCTGGCCTGCCCGGAGCACGGCCACTCCATAGACGACCTCGAGCCGCGCGACTTCTCCTTCAACGCCCCCTACGGGGCCTGCCCGGACTGCGACGGCCTGGGGACGCGCAGGATGGTGGACGCGGCGGCCCTGATCGACGACCCCTCGCTCTCGGTGGCCGGCGGCGTGTTCAACGACCTGTTCGGCTCCCGCTCGAACTACTACCCCCAGCTCCTCGCGGCGGCGGTGCGCGCCATGGGCGAGGACCCGGACACTCCCTGGGAGGACCTCTCGGAGAGGACGAGGGACGCCCTGCTCGACGGCATGGGCGACGAGAAGATCCGCGTGGACTACCACACGCGCGACGGGCGCGACACCTCCTGGGACGCCACGTTCCCGGGCGTCAGGAGGATCCTGTTCGACAAGTACCAGGAGACCACCTCGGAGACCCTGCGCAAGCACTACGAGAAGTACATCCGCGAGGTCCCCTGCTCCACCTGCCACGGCGCGCGCCTCAAGCCGGAGTACCTCGCCGTCACGGTGGGCGGCAAGAACATCTGGGAGGTTTGCCAGCTCTCGAGCAAGGAGGCGCTCGACTTCTTCTCCGGCCTGACCATCGAGGAGCGCAAGCGGCCGATCGGCGCCCCCATCGTGAAGGAGATCGTGGCGCGCCTGCGCTTCATGGTGGACGTGGGCCTCGACTACCTCACGCTCTCGCGCGCGGCGGCGACGCTCTCCGGCGGCGAGGCCCAGCGCATCCGCCTGGCCACGCAGATCGGCGCGGGGCTCATGGGCGTCCTCTACATCCTGGACGAGCCCTCGATCGGCCTGCACCAGCGCGACAACGACCGCCTCATCGCGACCCTGCGCCACCTGCGCGACCAGGGCAACACGGTCATCGTGGTCGAGCACGACGAGGACACGATCCGCGCCGCCGACTACGTGATCGACATGGGCCCGGGCGCGGGCGAGCTCGGCGGCGAGGTCGTGGCCGCGGGAACGCCCGCCCAGATCATGGCGGACGAGCGCTCGCTCACGGGCGCCTACCTCACGGGGAGGCGGCAGATCCTGCTGCCGGAGCGCCGCAGGAACCCCAGGCGCGGCTCCATCAGGCTCAGCGGCGCGACCGCCAACAACCTCAAGGGCGTCTCCGTGAAGGTCGAGCTCGGCACCCTCACCGTCGTCACCGGCGTGTCGGGCTCGGGCAAGTCGTCGCTCGTCACGGACACCCTCGCGCCCGCGCTCACCAACGCGGTCCAGCACTCCAAGCGCCCCGTCGGCCCCTTCCGCAAGCTCGAGGGGCTGAGGGACAAGGAGGGCGGGAAGACCGTCGACAAGGTCATCGACATCGACCAGAGCCCCATCGGCCGCACGCCCCGCTCGAACCCCGCGACCTACATCGGCCTGTGGGACGACCTCAGGGCGCTGTTCGCCTCCACCCCGGAGAGCCGCGCGCGCGGCTACTCGGCCGGCCGCTTCTCGTTCAACGTGCCCGGTGGCCGCTGCGAGGCCTGCAAGGGCGACGGCCAGATCAAGATCGAGATGAACTTCCTGCCCGACGTATACGTCCCGTGCGAGGTCTGCGGCGGCAGGCGGTACAACCGCGAGACCCTCGAGGTCACCTACCGCGGCAAGAACATCTCGGACGTCCTGGACATGACGGTGACCGAGGCGCTCGCGTTCTTCTCGAGCATCCCGCGCATCAAGAACAAGCTCCAGACCCTCTACGACGTGGGCCTCGGCTACATCCATCTCGGCCAGCCCGCGACGACGCTCTCCGGCGGCGAGGCGCAGCGCGTCAAGCTCGCGAAGGAGTTGCACCGCCAGCAGACCGGCCGCACCTTCTACATCCTGGACGAGCCGACCACCGGCCTGCACTTCGAGGACGTCCGCCAGCTCGTGGACGTCCTGGAGCGCCTGGTCGACGCCGGCAACACCGTCCTCGTCATCGAGCACAACCTCGACGTGATCAAGATGGCGGACCGCATCATAGACATGGGCCCCGAGGGGGGAGACGGCGGCGGCACCGTCGTCGCCTACGGCACCCCCGAGCAGGTCGCCGAGGTGGAGGGCTCCTACACCGGGCGCTACCTCAAGAGGGTCCTCGCGCGCGACCGCGAGCGCGAGGCCGCGGCCTCGGGAAGCGAGGGATAGCATGGCGAAGCAGGAGAAGTTCAAGAAGACCAACGCGATGCGCGAGCTCGAGCGCGGCGGGGTCGCCTACACCTACCGGCAGGTGGTCGAGGAGGACACCTCTCGCGGGCTCGGCGTGAGGCTCGCCGAGGAGAGCGGTCAGGACGTGGACTCCACGTTCAAGACCCTCGTGTGCGTGGCGCCCTCGGGCGACCACGTCGTCTGCTGCATCCCCGTCGCCTGCGAGCTCGACTTCAAGAAGGCGGCGGCCGCCGCGGGCGAGAAGAGCCTCTCGATGCTGCCGACCAAGGAGCTCGAGGACCTCACCGGCTACGTCCGCGGGGGATGCACCCCCGTCGGGATGCGCAAGCAGTTCCCGACCCTCATCGACGAGACCGCCCAGCTCTTCGACACGATCGGCATCTCGGGCGGCAGGAGGGGGCTGTCGCTCGAGCTCTCGCCCGTCGCCCTGGCGGAGTTCATCGGCGCGCGCTTCTCGGACATCACGCGCTAGGGTGCTCCCTCCCAGCTCCGGGCGGATGTTACCCGCTCATTACGGGAGATGTGGCCGGGGTGGCGCAACACTTTACTGTGCTAAAGTATCGACCGCGAGCGCTGTAGTGCGCTAAAGCGCCAGAGGATGGAGCGCCGGAGGAGGGAGCACCTTGATCGCAGGAACACCGAGAGGCTTCAGAGACATTCTGCCCGAGGAGGCGCTCGCCCGCGAGCGGATCGAGGGCGTCGTGAGGTCGTGCTTCTCCGAGCACGGCTACCTCCCCGTCGAGACCCCCCTGCTCGAGGACCGTGCCTGCCTCGAGAGGGGCGGAAGGATCCAGGACACCCCCTTCCAGCTCTTCGACTCAGACGGCAGCCTGCTGGTGCTGCGCCCCGACCTCACGCTGCCCATCGCGCGCCTGGTGGCATCGAGGGTCTCGCGCGACGAGCTGCCCTGCCGCTTCAGGTACGCCGCTCCCGTGGTGCGCGAGGAGCCCTCGCTCAAGGGGCAGCCGCGCCAGTTCACCCAGCTCGGCGTCGAGCTCGTGGGCGGCTGCGGCCAGAGCTCGGAGCCCGAGGTGGTCCAGCTCCTCGCCGAGGTCCTCTCCCGGCTGAACGTCCCCGACTGGCGGATCGTCTGCGGGTCGGTCTGCCCGCTGACCTCGCTGCTGTCCGCCTGCGACGTCTCCGACGAGTTCTCCGGGCGCGTGCTCGGCTACGTCCACGAGTCCGACCTCGTCACCCTCGACGAGTACGTGGACGCCACGGAGGGGCTCACGGACGCTCAGAGGCGCGCCCTGCACGAGGTGCCGCGCCTGAACGGCGACGTCGCGGTCATCGACCGCATCGACGAGCTCCTGGGGGCGGCCGGCGTCGAGGCGCGCGAGCGTGGCACCGAGGAGCTCCGCCAGCTCGTCTCGAGCTGCTCGGTCCTCGTGGGGCAGGGGAGGCTCCGCTTCGACTTCTCGATCATAAACTCCTTCGACTATTACACGGGCATCATCTTCAAGGGCTACGCGGAGGGCATCGCGGCCTCCCTCGCCTCGGGCGGTCGCTACGACGCCGTCCTCGACCACCTCGGCTGCGAGGGGGTGGCGGCCTGCGGCTTCGCGATGAGCCTCGAGAGGCTGCAGGAGGTGCTCGGCGAGCAGGGAGGGTCGGGCGTCGTCACGCCGGGCGTGCGCGTCGCCGAGCGTCCCCTGCGCATCGCGATCCCCAAGGGGTCGCTCTTCCCGGACACGGTCGCCCTGCTCGAGCGGGCGGGCCTGCCCGTCGAGGGCCTGCGCGACCCGGGCCGCAAGCTCATCGTGCACGAGGAGGGCGTCGACTACGTGATCGTGAGGGCGCAGGACGCCCCCGCCTTCGTGGGCTACGGCGGCGCCGACTGCGGCATCTGCGGCAGGGACTCGCTCATCGAGGCGGGCATAGACCTGCTGCAGCTCGTGGACCTCGCGTACGGCGGCTGCCGCTTCGTCGTCGCGGAGCCGGCGGCCACGAGGGGCAAGGCGGAGCGCGACTACGCCTGGCGCGGCACCATCCGCGTCGCCACCAAGTACCCGCGGATCACCCAGGAGTACTACGACCGCATCGGCCAGCAGGTGGACATCGTGCAGCTGCACGGCAACATCGAGCTCGGCCCGATCGTGGGCATGACCGACCGGATCGTGGACATCACGGCCACGGGCACGACGCTGCGCGAGAACGACCTCGTGGTCGTCGACGACGTGCTCGAGTGCACGGCCCGCTTCTTCGCGGGCCCGGCGGCGTACCGCTGCGACGCGCGCATCCGCGCGCTCGCCGCGCGCCTCGCCGAGGCCGTCTCAGGCAGGTAACGACAAGGAAAGCGAGGGGTTGCCGATGAGGACCATAGAGCTGAGGGGCGACCGCGCCCTCACCAACGAGGACCTGGAGCGCAAGGGGGCGCTCCCCGAGAGCGTCATGGAGTCCGCGAAGGCCATCGTGGACGACGTCAGGGAGAGGGGCGACGAGGCGCTGCGCGCGTACTGCACCAAGTTCGACGGCGCGTGCCCCGAGGACTTCCGCGTGGACGACGAGGTCGTCCGCGGCGCCCTCGACATGGTGGACCCGGAGTTCGTCTCCGCGCTGAGGCGCGCCTACGACCAGATCCGCGACTTCCACGAGCGCGAGGTGGAGCAGAGCTGGTTTTCCGCCAAGCCCGACGGCACCATCCTCGGTGTCAAGGTGACGCCCGTCCCGAGCGTCGCCGTCTACGTCCCGGGCGGGCGCGCCCAGTACCCCTCGACCGTGCTCATGGACACGATCCCCGCCAAGGTCGCCGGCGTCGGGCGCGTCATCATGCTCACCCCGCCGCAGCGCGACGGCTCGCTGTCCGCCTACACGCTCGCCGCCGCCGCGGTCGCCGGCGTGGACGAGGTCTACGCCGTGGGCGGCGCGCAGGCGATCGCCGCGGCGGCGTATGGGACCGAGTCGATCCCCAAGGTCGTGAAGATCGTGGGCCCCGGCAACGCCTACGTCGCGGCCGCCAAGCGCTACGTCTCGGGCGACGTGGGGATCGACATGGTGGCCGGCCCCTCCGAGGTCTGCGTCCTCGCCGACTCCACGGCCGACCCCGTCGTCGTCGCGGCCGACCTCATGGCCCAGGCGGAGCACGACCCCATGGCCACCTGCTACCTCGTCACCTGCGACCCCGCGCTCCCCGCGCGGGTGGAGGAGGCCACGGAGCGCCTCGTCTCGCAGAGCCCGCGCGAGGAGATCACGAGGGCGTCGCTGGAGCACGGCGTCGTCGTCGTGGCGGAGGACCTCGAGCGCGCCGTGGACGCGGTGAACGTCGTCGCCCCCGAGCACCTGGAGCTCCACACGGCGAACGCCTTCGACGTGCTCGGCTCCATCGAGAACGCCGGCGCCATCTTCGTCGGCCCCTGGAGCTCCGAACCCCTGGGCGACTACGTCGCCGGCCCCAACCACACCCTGCCGACCGGCGGCACCGCGGCCTTCTCGAACCCCCTCGGCGTCTACGACTTCGTGAAGCGCTCGAGCGTGATCAGCTACTCTCCCGCCGGGCTCGCCGCCGACGCGCCCGCCGCGCAGACGCTCGCCCAGGGCGAGGGCCTCTGGGCGCACGCGCTCTCCGTGGGCCTGCGCAGGAGGCTCGTCGAGGAGGGAGCCGAGCGCTTCGACGACCCCGTGGCCGCCTGCGAGGACGCGACGCGCACGGCCTGGCCGCAGGCGCTCGAGGCGCCCGGCACGCCCAGGCTCGACTTCAAGGTGAGGTAGGGGAGCCGCCATGGCGATATCGATATCCGCGCCCGTCCGGGCCCTCATGCGCCCCTCGGCGGCGGCCCTCGAGCCCTACGACCCGGGCTTCTCGCCCGTCGAGGTGAACCTCAGCGCCAACGAGAACACCTACGGCATGCCGCCCGAGGTGCGCGAGAGGGTCCAGGCCGCCCTGGCGGAGGTCTGCGTGAACCGCTACCCCGCCCCGCTCGCCGACGGCGTGAGGGAGAGGGTCGCTCGCTGGCACGGCGTCCGCCCGGAGTCGGTGTGCGTCGGCAACGGCGGCGACGAGCTGATCTTCAACCTCTTCCTCGCGTTCGGCGGGAGGGGGCACGTGCTCGTCAACTGCCCGCCGACCTTCTCGGTCTACCGCCTGTACGCCGAGCTCGTCGAGACCGAGGTGGTGGACGTCCCGCGCGATGCCGAGACGCTGCTGCCCGACGTGGACGCCCTCGTCGAGGCGGCCCGCACGGCGAGCATCGTGGTGATCTGCTCGCCGAACAACCCTACGGGCGACGTGATGGCCCCCGGTGACGTCGCGAGGGTCTGCGAGGCCTGCCCGGGGATCGTGCTGGCCGACGAGGCGTACGGAGAGTTCGCTCCCGCGGGCGCGAGCGCAGAGCCGCTCCTCGCGACCCACCCCAACCTCGTCGTGCTCCACACCCTCTCGAAGGCCTTCGCCTTCGCGGGCGGCCGGCTCGGCTACGTGCTCGCCGATCCCTCCGTGGTCGGGGCGCTCGCCGCGGTGAGGCAGCCCTATACGGTGGACTCCCTGGTCCAGGCGGCGGCCTGCACCATCCTGGACGACCGCGACGCCTTCGCGCCGACGATCGCCAAGATCGTCTCGGAGCGCGAGCGGCTGAGCGCGGCCCTCTCCGCCCTCTCGGGACAGGGGGTCAGGGTGTGGCCGAGCAGCTCCAACTTCCTCTGCGTCAGGGTGCCTCGCGCCCACGAGGTCTGGCTCGCCCTGCGCGACGAGTGCTCGATCCTCGTCAGGGACTTCTCGTCCACGCCGGGGCTGGAGGGGTGCCTCAGGGTGACCGTCGGCACGCCCGAGGAGAACGACCGCGTCGCCTCGCAGCTCGCGAGGCTCACCAAGGAGGTGCGCAATGGGTAGGAGCGCAACGGTCTCGAGGAGGACCGGGGAGACGGACATAGAGGTCGCGCTCGACCTCGACGGCACGGGCGCCTGCGACGTCCAGACGGGGGTGGGCTTCTTCGACCACATGCTCAACGCCCTCGGCCGCCATTCGCTGATGGACCTCAGCGTGCACGCGAAGGGCGACACCTGGGTCGACGACCACCACACCGTCGAGGACACGGGCATCGTGCTCGGGCAGGCGGTCGCCGAGGCCCTGGGCGACCGGAGCGGCATCAGGAGGTTCGGGGACGTCGCCGTGCCGCTCGACGAGGCCCTCGTGCTCGCCGCCGTCGACGTCTCGGGTCGCGGCGAGCTCTTCTGGGACGTGGAGATCGGCCCGGACAAGGTGGGGACCTTCGACTGCGAGCTCGCGCAGGAGTTCTTCGTGGGCTTCGCCCGCCAGGCAGGCCTCACGCTGCACCTGCGCAAGCTCGCGGGCACCAACGCCCACCACATCATCGAGGCGACCTTCAAGTCCTGCGCCAGGGCGCTCCGCGTCGCCGTCGAGCGCGACCCGCGCGTCGTCGGCGTCCCGTCCACGAAGGGGGTCCTGTGATGGCGGCGCCCGCGCGCGCGAGGAGGATCGCAATCGTCGACTACCACAAGGGCAACCTGTCGAGCGTCCTGCGCTCCGTCACGGAGGCGGGCGGCGACGCGAGCGTCGTCGACGACCCGGCGGCGATAGCCGCGGCGGACGCCGTGGTGGTGCCGGGCGTCGGCGCCTTCGAGGACGCGATGGACTACCTCCGCGCGTCCGGCGAGGCCGACGCCATCCTAGGCGGCGTCGCGCGCGGCGTGCCCTTCCTGGGCATCTGCCTCGGCCTCCACGTGCTTTTCGAGCGCGGCGACGAGCGCACGCACGAGCACGCGGCGGAGGACGCGTGGGCCGAGGGGCTGGGCGTGCTTGCCGGCTCCGTCACGAGGCTCTCCTCCGAGCGGCTCAAGGTACCCCACGTCGGGTGGGACCAGATCCACCTGACCGAGCACGGCCGCTCCTGCCCGCTGCTCGCGGGGGTCGCCGAGGGCGCCAACGTCTACTTCACGCACTCCTACGCGGTCTCCGACGACGTGGACCCCGCCATCGTGGCGACGCGCACCCACTACACGCGCAGCTTCGCGTCGGGGGTCTGGCGCGACAACGTCCTCGGCGTCCAGTTCCATCCCGAGAAGTCCTCGCGCACCGGCCTCGCCATCCTGCGCAACTTCGTCGGGATCGTCGAGCGAGGAGGGGTGGCATGATCCTGTTTCCCGCCATAGACCTCGTAGCCGGCCAGGTCGTGAGGCTCGAGCGGGGCGAGAGGTCCCGCATGAAGGTCTACTCGGACGACCCGGCCGCCGTCGCGCGCGACTTCAGGAGGCGCGGTGCCGCCTGGGTTCACGTGGTGGACCTCTCCGCGGCCTTCGAGGAGGACGAGGACGCCCGGGCGAGAAACGCCCGGGCCATCCGCTCGATCTGCGAGGTCGGGGGGATCAAGGTCGACGCGGGCGGCGGCGTGCGCTCGATCGGCGCGGTGGAGCGGCTGGCGGAGGCCGGCGCGAGCCGCGTCGCGATCGGCACGGCCCTCGTGCGCGACCCCGCCTTCGCTGCCGAGGCGGCCGGGCGCTTCCCGGAACTGGTCGTGGCGGACGTCGCCGCCAGGGACGGCATGGTCAGGGTCAACGGCTGGCGCGAGGGGGAGGGCCTCTCGGTCGAGGAGCTCGTCTCGAGGCTTGCGGGCATTGGCTTCAGGCACCTCGTCTTCACGGACATAGCCCGAGACGGGATGCAGTGCGGCATCGACGTCGAGGCCTACCGGAGGGTCGCCGCGGCCGCTGGCTTCCCGGTCGTCGCCTCGGGCGGCATCGCGAGCCTCGCGGACATCGAGCGGCTCGCGGCGGCGGGCCCGGGGACCATCGAGGGCGCCATTACCGGAAGGGCCCTCTACGAGGGAGGATTCACGCTCGAGGATGCGCTCGCGGCCGCCGCGGGCCCGGGCGAGCGGGGGGCGAGGAGCTAGCCATGCTTACCAAGAGAGTCATACCCTGCCTGGACGTGAAGGACGGGCGCGTGGTGAAGGGCGTCAACTTCGTCGGCCTGAGGGATGCGGGCGACCCGGTCGAGCTCGCGAGCGCCTACGACCGCGAGGGTGCCGACGAGGTCGTCTTCCTCGACATCACGGCCACGAGCGACGAGCGCAAGACGACGGTCGACCTCGCGAGCAGGGCCTCCGCCGAGCTCAGGATCCCCTACGCCGTAGGCGGGGGCTTCAGGAGGCTCGAGGACATGGTGCGGATGATCTCCGCGGGGGCAGACAAGGTCTCGCTCAACTCGGCGGCGGTCAAGGACCCCGGCCTCATCACCGTGGCCGCCCGCGCCTTCGGTAGCCAGGCGGTCCTCGTCGCGATCGACGCCAAGCGGGTCGGCCGGGGCGACAGGTGGGAGGTCTACGTCGCGGGCGGGCGCAAGCCCACGGGGATCGACGCCGTCCAGTGGGCCGAGGAGGCCGCGCGCCGCGGAGCGGGGGAGATCCTCCTCACGAGCATGGACCGCGACGGTACCAAGGAGGGCTTCGACCTCGCGCTGACCCGCGCCGTCGCGCGCGCCGTCCCCATCCCCGTCATCGCCTCGGGCGGCGTCGGCACGCTCGAGCACTTCGCCGAGGGCATCATCGAGGGGGAGGCGGACGCGGTGCTCGCGGCCAGCGTCTTCCACTTCGGTACGTTCACGGTGAGGCAGGTCAAGGAGTACATGGCCTCGCAGGGCATCCCCGTGCGCCTCGACTTCTGATCGGGCCTTCCGGGCGCGACCCGACCGGCCACTTGCGCGGCCCGCGCCCGGCTGCCGAGGCGCTTGCTGCGCCCCCTAGACCGAGTAGATGGGCGAGAGGAGCATCCTGCCGTCGACCGCGTTCTCCTTGAGGAGCTGGTCCCAGGCCCCGATGTTGCTCTTGATGGTGAGCCTCACGGACTGGCCGTCGAGCACGTCGAGCTCGTCGAAGACGGGGTGCTCGAGGCTCGTGACGTGGTCGAAGAGGGTGGAGTCGCGCTCGACGGACTCGCGCGAGATGCCGAGGGCGGCGAGGGTGTGGCTGATGCGCGGGTTGCGGCTCTCCATGAGGGAGGTGCGCGTCGTGGTGCTGCTGCCGTCCTCCTCGCGGGTGGGCGTGCCCGGGGAGACGATCTGCATGCGGTCGTTGAAGATCGTGATGTGCACGTAGCTCGAGCTGCGGTAGGAGCGGTGCATGAGCGCCCCGATGAGCCCGTCCACCCACGTCTGGCGGGGGTAGTCCCTGATCTGCCTGAGCCTGCCGTCCGTGTCGAGGAAGGTCACGTGACCGGTGAGCTCCGCGACGGTCTCCTCCGCCAGGCTGATGAGGATGGGCAGCGGCCCGTCGAGGATGAGGTCGCGGATGCAGATGGGCTCCTCGCCCGCAGACACCGCGGAGAACTTGCCGACGTGCACGCGCGCGCAGGGGAGGAGGAGGTTCGGGCTTCGTGCGAACATGATGACGGCGCCGTTGGTCAGCGCGTCGTTCCTGAGGTAGCCGGCCACTGCGAGGTACCCCTCGTTGGAGCCACGGTAGCCGAGGGCCTCGCGGCAGGTCTCGAGCAGCTCGCCGTCGAGGTCGTCCCAGGACGCCCCCGGGCAGGGCTCGTCCTCGAAGGCGAGCCTCGGTGACGGCGCCGCGCCCGTGCGCCCGCCCGCGACCCCCGCGGGCCGCCGTCCGATGGAATCCGCGCTGACTGACATGGCCACCCCAACCGCCGAACCGACGAATATCAAAGGGTTTATCCATGCGGGCGATCGCGCAAACCACGTATTCGGAGAGCGGCGCCCACCGCTCGCCCAGGGCCCCTCGGATGGGCTACTCTGGGGCCGTGCCCGGGCGTGTCCCTGGCCGTGTCCCGGGCGTGCCTCGGGCGTCCCGGGGCCAGATGACAACAGGAGGCAGGTACGTCGGCCGGCCGGGTGGTGCGGCCGGCGGGGAGGGGAGGACCCATGGAGGAGAAGGACGGCGCCGGCAGCTACGCCGGCGAGGCGCTGGGCGAGGTGGCGCTCGCGGAGGCCGCGATCGGCTACGACGAGCGGGGCCTCGTCCCCGTCGTGGTCCAGCAGGCGGGCTCGGGCGAGGTGCTGATGGTCGCCTGGGCGAACGAGGAGGCGATCCGCCTGACCTTCTCGACCCAGACGAGCTGGTTCTGGTCGCGCTCCCGCAAGGAGCTGTGGAACAAGGGCGCCACCAGCGGCAACGTGCAGCGCGTCGAGCGCGTCCTCGTGGACTGCGACGCCGACACCCTCGTCTACGAGGTCGACTCCCCCGGCCCCGCCTGCCACACGGGCCACAGGAGCTGCTTCTTCCGCGAGCTCACGGGGGAGTAGCGCGGGCGTGGGGCCTCGCTACATCTCCACCATGCCGCCAGCCTCGCGGGCGTCGAGGTAGAGCTCGACGCAGCGCCCGGCCAGGATGTCGAGGGAGTCGAAGAGGTAGTCGGGCCGCTCGCGCAGGTCCTGGAAGATGACGGAGAGCTCGGTGCAGCCCACGACCACCGCGTCGCAGCCCGCGTCGCGCAGGCGGCGGACCACGCCGAGGAACTCGTCCGCGTCGTAGGGCCTGTTCGCCTTCACGCAGTCGTAGATGAGCGACATGAGGGTGCGCCGGTCGTCGTCCCCAGGGGTCATGGTCTCGAGGCCCGCCTCGCGGAAGTAGCCCTGGAAGACCCCCGACTCGATGGTGCCGTCGGTCGCCATGAGGCCCACGGTGCCGCCGGTGCCGATGGTCCTGGAGATGCGCCGGGCCGTCTCGCTCATGATGTTGAGGACCGGTACCCCGACCGAGCTGGCGATGGCGTCGTAGAAGTAGTGCGCCGTGTTGCAGGGGATGGCGAGGTAGTCCGCGCCGGCGTCCTCGAGCCAGCGCGCGACCTTCACCATCTCGGGCTGCGGGTCGGGCATTTCGTGGTCGAGGATGTAGGCGGTGCGGTCGGGGATCTGCGGATCGTTGAACACGATCATGGGGATGTTGTCCTGGTCGCGCGCGGCCGGCGTCTTCTTGATGATCGCCTCCATGAAGTAGGCGGTGGCGAGCGGGCCCACCCCGCCGACGATGCCGAGAACAGGCTTGTGCATGGCTGCATCTCCGTAGAGTTGGTGTTTGTGTGCGGCTTCGGCCGGCCGTCCGCCGGCAGCGAGGGTACCCTTCCCACGAGAAAAACGCGTGGGTGCGAGGCGGCCCCGGGCGCTCGGCCCGCTCGCGCGAACGGACGACAAGCAAGAGTCTACCCCGCGAGAGGATGTCCATGGCAGAACCGAAGCATCTCAGGAGGCCGTCCGGCGAGGCGGGGGAGGCGGGGGCAGGCGCTCAGGAGGCCCCCAAGGGCGCGGACGCCGCCGCGGCGGCCCCTGCGGCAGGGGGCTCCGGGCCCGACCAGGCCGGGCCCGCCCGGCCCGAGACCGGCGACGCCTCCCAGGACGGCTCCGCCGGCTCGGTCGCCAGGTCCGCCGCGATGATGAGCGTCCTTGTCATCATCTCGCGCATCACGGGCCTCATGCGCACCTGGGGCCAGTCGATCGCCCTGGGCGTCACGGGCCTCGCGAGCGTCTACACCGTCGCCAACAACATGCCCAACATGCTCTACGAGCTCGTGGCTGGCGGCGTGATCATGACGGCGTTCCTGCCGACCTACATCCAGGTGAGGAAGAGGCTCGGGCGGGAGGGCTCGAACCGCTACGCTTCCAACCTCATCGCCATCGTCGGCCTGTTCATGCTCGTCCTGACGGCCGTCTCCCTCGTCTTCGCCGACTTCGTCATCTGGACCAACTCCGCCGGCGCCGCTGAGGGCTTCGACCACGACCTGTCGGTCTACTTCTTCCGCTTCTTCGCGATCGAGGTCGTGCTCTACGCGCTCTCCTCGATCCTCTCGGGCATCCTGAACGCGGAGCGCGACTACTTCTGGAGCAACGCGGCGCCGATCTTCAACAACGTGATCTGCACCCTCTCCTTCGTGCTCTACCTGGTCTTCGCCAAGTCCAACCCCACGGTCGCCATCCTTTCGCTCGCGCTCGGCAACCCCCTGGGCGTCCTCGTGCAGGTGCTGCTCCAGGTGCCCTCCCTCAAGCGCCACGGCATCCGGCTGCGCCTCCTGGTCGACTTCCACGACCCCGCGCTCAGGGACATGCTCTCCATCGGCCTGCCCACCCTTGTGGTCACGGTCGCGTCCTTCCCGACGGTCTCGGTCATGTCGTCGGCTGCCTCGCAGGTCACGGCCGCCGGGCCCTCGATCGCGTACTACTCGCGCATCTGGTACATGCTGCCCTACTCGGTCTTCGCGGTCCCCATCACGGTCGCCCTGTTCACCGAGCTCTCCCAGTACGCCTCCGACGGGGACATGGACTCCTTCAAGCGGGGCCTGCTGTTCGGCGTCAACCGCATCAACTTCTGGCTCGTCCCGTTCATGATGTACCTGATGGTGTTCGCCCCCGAGCTCTCCTACCTCCTCGCCGCCGGGCGCATCGACTCCCAGGCGCTCGCGGAGATGTCCGTCTACCTCGTCTTCCTCGCCACGGCGCTGCCCGCCTACGGCGTCTCGACCCTCCTGCAGAAGGTCTGCTCCTCGCTGCACCGCATGATGGCCTACGCCGTGGCGGCCGTGGTCGGGGCCGCGGTGCAGGTCGCCTTCTGCCTCTGGGCGGTCGGCCCCTTTGGGCTCGCGGGGGTGGCGTTCTCCTCGACCCTGTACTACGCGGCGATCGACGTGGTGGCCCTCTTCAGCCTGCGCAGGACCCTGGGGCACGTCGGCGTCTCCCGGATGGCCGCCTCGGCGCTGCGCTCGCTCGTGGTCGGCCTTGCCGGCGCGGCCGTGGGCGCCCTCGTGCTGGCGGGCGTGACCTCGGCCCTGGGAGAGGTCCACTCGCTCCTCGGCAGCGTCCTGTACTGCGTCGCCGGCGGCGTGCCGGCGGTCGCGGTCACCTACGGCCTTGCGCTCGCCACCAAGATGCCCGAGTCCCGGGAGGTCAAGGCCCTTCTCCGCAGGTCGCGCTCATAGCGGCGGCCGCCTGCGGGCTGGCCGCGCGCCGCGCGCGGCTTTCTGTAGCTACCGTGCAAAGCGGCCCCGCGCCCGTGCGGTGCCGTAGAATCGCTAGGACGCCGCCGCCCCGAGGGGCGCCCGGCCGGCACAGAACCGACGTCGGGCCCCGCGCCCGCTTGGAGGCCCCATGCAGCTTAGAGAGGTCAGCTTCGATCAGTTGGAGTCCGAGGCAAAGGGCCTCGGCTGCGAGTTGCCCATCGAGCAGACGGAGGTGTGGGCCCGCTACCAGGACACCGTCCCCGGCCGCAGCCAGTGGGGCTCCTTCGTGGTCGAGGAGGACGGCGCGGCCGTCGCCTTCGTGAGCTTCCTCGACTTCGAGACCCATGGCTACCACTACCTGCGCTCCGGCCACGGTCCCGTCTGGGTCGCCGAGCCCACCCCCGAGCAGGAGTCCGCCGCGCTCGCCGCGATCGCCGAGTGCGTGCGCGCCCGCGACCCCAAGGTCGTCTTCGTGCGCCTGGCCGTCCGCGCCGAGCTGCCCGAGACCCACGCCGTCCTGTCGACCATCCCCTACGACCAGACGGTCGTTATCGACCTCACCGGCTCCGAGGAGGACGTCCTCTCCCGCTTCAAGACCCGCGGCCGCCGCGACGTCCGCAAGGCGCTGCGCGAGAGCCCGGCGTCCTACGCCGACGAGACCGAGCGGGCGCGCGAGTCCTTCTCCGAGTACTACGACGTGATCGTGGAGACCGGGCGGCGCGACGGCTTCGAGCCCGCGCCGGCCTCGGACTACGAGGACATGCTCCGCATCCTCGGGCCCTCCCACTGCCGCCTGTACGCGGGCAGGGTCGACGGCAAGGTCGTGACCTGGTCGATCGTCACCATCAACGGCACCCGCGCGACGCGCTACTACGGCGCCTCGCGCACCGAGTTCCAGCGCGCGCACGTCACCGACGGGCTGGTCTTCTGGGAGTGCCGCGACCTGGCGGGCGAGAAGGGCTGCACGGCCTACGACATGATGGGCATCGGCTCTGACTTCGCGCCGTCCCTCATGGGCCTGAACGAGTTCAAGTGCAAGTTCTCCAAGGAGGTCACCCCGGTCGCGCCCGACCGCGACCTCCCGATTAAGCAGGCTCTCTACGCGCTGCTCACGCAGGCCCACGGCTTCGTCGCCGCGCGCCGCGAGCGCAAGGCCGCCGAGGCCGAGCGCGCGCTGCGCGAGAGGCCGCGCGAGGACCTCGTCCCCGTGATCGTGGGCGGCGACATCGGCGCGTACTCGCTCGGCGTGGAGATGCACGCGGCCTACCACTGCAAGAGCGTCTGCCTGGCGTCCGCCCCGATCGCGGCGATCCAGCACTCCGACATCTTCGACGTGCGCCCCATCGCCAAGGTCACCTCCGACGAGATCGTCCGCGCCGTCACCCAGATCGCGCAGGAGAACCCGGACAAGAAGGTCTTCCTCACGGGCAACACCGACGGCGTGATCTACGCCATCAACGGGGCCAAGGACCGCCTGCCCGCCAACGTCTTCTACGCCGTCCCCTCCGAGGAGGTCGTGGAGCTCGTCTCAGACAAGGCCCGCTTCCAGGCCCTGTGCGAGGAGGTCGGCATCGACGTCCCGAGGACCGAGTACGTCGACCTTGCGGGCGACGCCCCCGTCGCACCCTGCGGCCTCGCCTTCCCCGTCGTCGCCAAGCCCGCCGTCTCGGCGCGCTACGACCACCTCTACGCCCAGGGCTTCAAGAAGGTCTACTTCCTCCACGAGCAGTCCGAGCTCGACGCCCTCTGGGCGGATCTGCGCGCCGCCGGCTTCCACGGCGAGTTCCTGGTCCAGGAGCTCATCGAGGGCGACGACACCAACATCGACTGCCTCACCGTCTACGTGGCGAGCGACGGTACGCTGGCGATGTACGGCTCGGCGCAGGTCCTCCTCGAGGACCACGCGCCCACCATGCTCGGTAATCCCGTCGCGATGATCTCGCGCCCCATGCCGGACAGCTGGAAGAAGATCGAGGCCCTGCTCAAGCACCTCGAGGATAAGGGCTACCCCTACCGGGGCTTCTGCAACTTCGACACCAAGCGCGACCCGAGGACCGGCCGGGTGGTCTTCATGGACATGAACCCGCGGATCGGCCGCGGCTCCTACTACAACGTCGCCGGCGGCATCAACCCCATGCGCTGCTGCGTGGAGGACGTGATCGACCACAAGAAGCCGCGCGCGGTCAAGATCTTCGAGAAGGGCCTCTTCACCGTCGTGCCGGTGGTCCTCGTGGAGAAGTACGTCTCGGGCGACCTCCTCGAGGAGGTGCGCGAGCTGGCGTCCTCGGGCAAGGTCTTCGACCCGCAGCGCTACCTCGGCGACCGCAACCCCGGCCACCGGCTGGCCGTGGAGCTCACCGAGCGCAACCAGATCCGCAAGTTCCAGACCTTCTACCCGGAGCCGACCGAGACCTCCTTCTAGGGGGAGGTCGCGCCGGGCGGGTGCGGCGTCAGCGGGGCGACGCCCCGCGGCGCGCCCGCCCGGCGGGTATACTCTGACGCATGACGATCAAGGACCCCGGTTACGAGCCGGACATACAGGCGGACCTCAAGGCCCCCACGCCCGAGGCGGAGGGCCTGCCCTCGATAGCCGAGCAGGTGGACCAGGTCCCCACCGAGCCCGGCTGCTACCTCTGGAAGGACGCCCAGGACCAGGTCATCTACGTCGGCAAGGCCAAGAACCTGCGCGCTCGCATGCGCCAGTACACGACCCTCGCGGACGACCGCGCCAAGATTCCCCTGATGATGCAGGTGGTGCGCTCGTTCGACTACATCGTGGTCGGCAACGAGCACGAGGCCCTCGTGCTCGAGCGCAACCTGATCGAGCAGTACCACCCCTACTTCAACGTCGACTTCAAGGACGACAAGAGCTACCCCTACATCGCCATCACGGAGTCCGACGTCTTCCCCGCGATCAAGTACACGCGCGAGCGCCACCGCAAGGGCACCCGCTACTTCGGCCCCTACACCGACGCCCACGCCGCGCGCGACACGATCGACACGCTGCGCAAGGTCATCCCCATCTGCTCGGCCGGCTGCGCGCAGTGGAAGCGCGTGAGGCGCATGCTGGAGAAGAACCCGGACGACGCGGCCGTCGCCAACCTGCTTCTGGCCGAGAGCGGCAGGCCCTGCTTCGACTACCACGTCGGCCGGGGGCCGGGCGTCTGCGTCGGCGCGATCGGCACGGTCGAGTACGCCCGGCACGTGAGCCAGGTCGAGCGCTTCCTCTCGGGCAAGCGCTCCGAGGTCGTCGACGAGCTCACCTCCCAGATGCAGGAGGCCGCCTCGGAGCTCGAGTTCGAGCGCGCGGGGCGCATCAAGCACCGTCTCGACGCCATCGGCGCGCTCGACGCCAAGCAGGAGGTGGTCTTCTCGTCGGCCGTGAGCCTCGACCTCATCGGCTTCTACCGCGAGGAGACCATCTCGGCCGCCTGCGTCTTCGTGGTGCGCGAGGGCCGCACGATCCGCTCGAGCGAGTTCGTCCTCAACAAGGGCAACGACGTGGACGAGGTCGAGCTCCAGGGGGGCTTCCTCAAGCGCTACTACGACGAGACGGCCGACATCCCCTCCGAGGTCGACCTCATGGTGGACCTGCCGGACGCCGAGGTGGTGGGGGAGTGGCTCTCCGAGAAGCGCGGCAGGCGCTGCCGCGTCAGGCGGCCGCAGCGCGGCGAGAAGCTCCACCTGCTCGAGATGGCGGCCGCCAACGCCCACCATGCCCTCAACCGCTACATGGTGCGCACCGGCTACGCGGACGACCGCACCAACCAGGCCCTTCTCCAGCTTGAGAGCGCCCTGGCCCTCGATGCGCCCCCCATGCGCATCGAGTGCTTCGACATCTCGACCCTGCACGGGCGCTTCACGGTCGCCTCGATGGTGGTCTTCACCAACGGGCGCCCGGACAAGTCTCAGTACCGCCGCTTCAAGATCCAGGCGCCGCTCGAGGAGGCCAACGACTTCGTCTCGATGGGCGAGGTGCTGGGCAGGCGCTACGGGCCCAAGACCATGGCCGACGAGCGCTTCGGCAAGGCGCCGGACCTCCTCGTCCTCGACGGCGGCAAGCCCCAGCTCTCGGCCGCCCTCGAGCAGCTCGACCGGCTCGGGCTCGACATACCCTGCTGCGGCCTCGCCAAGAGCGACGAGGAGGTCTTCGTGCCCTGGGACGAGACGCCAATCGTCCTTCCCTCGGGCTCGGCCTCCCTCTACCTCATCAAGCAGGTGCGCGACGAGAGCCACCGCTTTGCCATCACCTTCCACCGCGAGCTGCGCGACAAGGCCATGACCGTCTCCGTCCTGGACGACGTGCCGGGGGTGGGGCCCACGCGCAAGCGCGCGCTCCTGCGCCATTTCGGCTCCATGAAGCGGCTGCGCGCCGCGAGCGTCGACCAGATCGCCTCCGTGAGGGGGATCCCCGAGCAGGTCGCCGAGGCGGTCTTCTGCGCCCTGCGCGCCTGGGATGCGGAGCGCGAGGCGCTGGGTGGACGGCTTGCGGGCGCAGAGGGCGGCGACGGAGGCACCAACGAGGATTAAATGTTATATAGATTTTCAGGTAACAGGCTAATTCTTTCAGGAAACAGCGTTCATTCTACCGTCAGGCCCCTATATTTGTCTCATTGGGCGAAACTGGCTTCCCTAAATGTAATGGCCCCCATACTCTGGGAATCAAGCGCAGCAGCGACGTGCGCCAACCGGCCGGGGCCCTCCGCCTTGGCCCCGCCGCTGCGCGAGGGACTCTACGAATGGGGGATCACATGAAGGACATGAACCTGTCGCGTCGTTCTTTCCTCGGCCTGGCCGGTACCACGGCCGCCGCCAGCCTCGCGCTCGCGGGCTGTGGTGGCTCCAGCTCCGAGGGCGGCTCCACCGGCGGCACCGTCGGCGGCGGCACCATCACGGCCGGCACCGCGTACTCCACGCAGAACTACAACCCCTCCAGCACTTCCTCGGCGCTGGCGCTCGGCACCAACTGGCACGTCGTCGAGGGCCTCTACGGCATCGACTACCACGACTACAGCACCTTCCCGGAGCTGGCGACCGGCGACCCCAAGCAGGTCGACGACACCACCTACGAGATCACCCTGCGCGACGGCGCGAAGTTCTCCGACGGCAGCGCCGTCACGCCCGAGGACGTCATCGAGTCCTTCGCCCGCGCCTCCGCCGAGGGCAACATCTACGTCTCCATGCTGACGCCGATCGCCTCCGTGGAGAAGAAGGACGAGAAGACCCTCACCGTCAAGACCACGGTCCCCAACTTCGCGCTCCTGAAGGACCGCCTCGCCATCGTGCGCGTCGTCCCCGCCTCCTCCACCAAGGACGACATGACCAACAAGCCCATCGGCTCCGGCCCCTGGATGTACGACTCCATTACGGACAACACCGTCGAGCTCGTCCCCAACCCCAACTACAACGGCAGCTTCCCCGCCAAGGACAACAAGATCCACTACGACGTCCTGAAGGACGCCACGGCTCGCGTCACCGCCCAGCAGGAGGGCTCCACCCTCGTCATGGAGATGGTCACCGCTGACGCCGTCTCCCAGCTCGAGAGCGCCGGCTGCTCCATCGACACGGTCGACGGCTTCGGCACCCGCTTCATGATGTTCGACGTCGCCAAGGCCCCCTGGGACAACGTCAAGGTCCGCCAGGCCGTCATGTACGCCCTCAACTACGACCAGATGATCCAGAACGCCTTTGCCGGCATGGCAAAGGCGCCGACCTCCTACCTGCCCGAGAGCTTCTCCAACTACCACAGGGCCTCGACGGTCTACACCTACGACGTCGAGAAGGCCAAGTCCCTCATCAAGGAGGCGGGCATCACCCCGGGCGCAATCGAGCTGCGCACGACCGACAACGAGCAGGTCGTCGCCATGGCGACGCAGGTCAAGAACGACCTCGACGCCCTCGGCTTCAGCACCACGATTAAGACGGACACCTCCGCGGCGACCTACGCCGCCATCGACCAGGGCGACAACACCTACGACCTGCTGCTTGCCCCGGGCGACCCGTCCTGCTTCGGCGCCGACCCCGACCTGCTCATGAACTGGTGGTACGGCAACAACGTCTGGATGAAGACCCGCTGCCCCTGGATCGAGTCCGACGAGTGGAAGCAGCTCAGCTCCCTCATGCAGGAGGCCCTCGGCCAATCCGGCGACGAGCGCCAGCAGACCTGGAACAAGTGCTTCGACCTCCTCTCCGAGAACGTGCCGCTCTACCCGGTGATCCAGGTCCAGACCACCACGGCCTCCTGGCGTGATACCGCCAACGCCAACGGCACCAAGATCGAGAACTTCTCCGGCATCGGCACCACGGGCCTGTACTTCGTCGGCTCCAACACCGTCAGCGCGTAGCGGACCTCCGGCGGGCGCCTTCGGGCGCCCGCACGACACGGGGACGTTCGCGCCGCGAAGGCGTAACGTCCCCGTGCCTGCCTCGCAACTCGGGCCCGAGTAGACTCAGGTGGACCTGGAAGAATCTACTCGGGCTTTCAGGAGAGCGTATTTGTTATACCAATAGGGGAATAGTCAGGAGAGGAGAGGGGAACGTGAACAACCTGCTGCGTCTCATCGGTCGTCGTCTCGTAGCCCTGCCGATCATGGCACTCGGCGTGACGATCCTGGTGTTCGTGCTCATGTCGTTCTCGCACGTCGATCCGGCGTACAATGCCCTCGGCGAGTCCGCGACGCCCGAGGCCGTCGCCCAGTACCACGAGGAGCACGGCCTGGACGACCCGCTGCTGGTCCGCTACGGCCGCTACATGGGGGGTCTCGTCCACGGCGACCTCGGCACCTACGGTGCCGCCAACTACTCGGTGGGCGAGAGGATCAGCAGGGCCCTGCCGGTCACCATGCAGCTCACCTTCATCGGTCTCATCATCGGCGCGATCGTCTCGTTCCTGCTCGGCGTGCTCGCCGCGCTCTACCGCGACCGCTGGCCGGACCAGGTGATCCGCGTCATCTCGATCGCGGGCATCGCGACGCCCTCCTTCTGGCTCGCCGTCCTGCTCATCCTGCTCTTCTCGAGCTACATGCACGCCCTGCCCGCCTCCGGCGCCCTGCCCGCCTTCACGAGCAACCCCGGCGGCTACTTCGCGCGCATGCTCATGCCCTGCATCGCCCTGGCCTTCCCGCTGACCGGCCAGATGACGCGTATCGTCCGCACCGCGATGGTCGAGGAGCTCGACAAGGACTACGTCCGCACCGCGAAGGGCGGCGGCCTGCCGCAGTCGGTGATCGTGGGGCGCAACGTCCTGCGCAACGCGCTCATCACCCCCGTCACCACCCTCGGCATGAAGATCGGCTACCTCATGGGCGGCGCGGTCGTCATCGAGGTCATCTTCAACCTCCCGGGCATGGGCACCGCCATCCTCGAGGGCATCCAGGGCAACGAGACCAACCTCGTCCAGGGGGTCGTCATCGTCGTCGCGCTCTCGTTCATCGTCATCAACATCGTGGTCGACATGCTCTACATCCTTATCAACCCGCGCATTAGGACGGTGTAGACATGATTACTAAGAGAAGGGAACAGGCGGAGCAGCTCGAGGAGGCCGCCGCCAGGGGCGCTAAGCTCGGCGGGCTCAAGAAGATGAGTACCGGCTCCAAGATCGCCCTCGTGCTCCTCGTCGCCGTGGTGCTGCTCTCCGTCCTCGCGGCCGTCATCGCCCCGCACAACCCCACCGACATCTTCACCGCGCGCCAGGCCCCTGGCAGCGGCTTCCTCTTCGGCACCGACGACAAGGGCCGCGACATCCTGTCGCGCATGCTCTACGGCGGCCGCTACTCACTGGTGATCGGCTTCGGATCCGTCCTGTTCGCGCTCGTGTTCGGCTCCATCATCGGCGCGATTGCCGCGGTCTCGGGCAAGGTCGTCTCCGAGGTGATCATGCGCATCCTGGACATCATCATGTCCTTCCCCGGTATCGCCCTGGCCGCCGTCTTCGTGACGATCCTCGGCAACTCGGTGCCCGCCATCATCTTCTCCATCGGCTTCATGTACACGCCGCAGATCGCCCGCATCGTGCGCGCCAACATCGTGTCGGAGTACGGCGAGGACTACGTGCGTGCCGTCATCGTCTCCGGCGCCCGCGCGCCCTGGATCCTGTGGCGCCACGTCCTGCGCAACTGCATCGCCCCGATCATGGTGTTCACCGTGACGCTCGTCGCCGACGCGATCATCTTCGAGGCGTCCCTGACCTTCATCGGCGCCGGCATCACCGAGCCGACCCCGACCTGGGGCAACATCCTCGCCGACGCCCGCGCCGGCGTCCTCGCCGGCCGCTGGTGGCAGGCCCTGTTCCCCGGCCTGGCCATCATGGTCACCTGCCTCGCGCTCAACATCCTCGCCGAGGGCCTGACCGACGCAATGGCCGCCGCGCCCGGCGCGCCCGTCGAGGTCGAGAACGCCGAGTCGCGCCGCAAGGACGACATCCTCGCCTCCGACCCGGTGCGCGCCTACGCCGAGCAGGCCGCCTCCCTCAACCGCCGCCTGTCCGACCTGCGCGCAGTCGAGCTCAGGCGCACCGACCGCCACGTGCCGGACTTCTCCGTGAAGCCGCTGCTCGAGGTCAAGAACCTGAGCATCAGCTTCGAGAGCCACGGCGACACCAAGGTCGTGGACAACGTCAGCTTCGACGTGCGCCCCGGCCAGTGCATGGCCCTCGTCGGCGAGTCGGGATGCGGCAAGTCCATCACCACCAAGGCGATCATGAACCTGACCGACCCCAAGGAGACCCTCACGGGCCAGATCCTCTACAAGGGCCAGGACCTGCTGAAGCTCTCCTCCGAGGAGCACCGCAAGCTCCTCGGCACCGAGCTCGCCATGGTCTACCAGGACGCGCTCTCCTCGCTCAATCCCTCCATGCTCATCTCCACCCAGATGAAGCAGCTCACGAGCCGCGGCGGCACCCGCAGCGCCGAGGAGCTCCTCGAGCTCGTCGGCCTCGACCCCAAGCGCACGCTCGAGAGCTACCCGCACGAGCTCTCCGGCGGCCAGCGCCAGCGCGTCCTCATCGCTATGGCGCTCACCCGCGACCCGTCGCTGGTCATCTGCGACGAGCCCACGACCGCCCTCGACGTCACCGTCCAGAAGCAGGTCATCAAGCTTCTGAACGACCTGCAAGCCAAGCTCGGCTTCGCGATGATCTTCGTCTCGCACGACCTGGCGCTCGTCGCCGAGGTCGCCTCCGAGATCACGGTCATGTACGCCGGCCAGATCGTGGAGCAGGCGCCCACCAAGGAGCTGCTCACCAACCCGATCCACGAGTACACCCGCGGCCTGCTCGGCTCGGTCCTCTCCATCGAGGAGGGCGCCAAGGACGGCTCCCGCCTGCACCAGGTGCCCGGCTCCGTCCCCTCCCCGGAGGACTTCCCGGCCGGCGACCGCTTCGCGCCGCGCTCGAGCCATCCGACGCTCGGCCTCGACGTCCACCCCGTCCTGAAGGACCTGCCCGGCGATGCCCACCACAGGTTCTCGGAGCTGCCGGATGCCTACCTCAGGGAGAACGGTCTCGTCCCGTACCTCGACAACCTCGCGAAGGAGGCCTAGGCCATGGCAGAAGAGAACAGCGCCTCCACGGAGCCGATCATCTTCCTGGACGACATCTCCGTCACCTTCAGGACCCGCACGGGCTCGCTGATCCACCCGAACCTCGTCCACGCGGTGCAGGGCGTCACCGTCAAGCTCATGCCGGGGGAGACCATCGGCATCGTCGGCGAGTCCGGCTGCGGCAAGTCGACCACCGCGAACGTCATGTGCGGCCTGCAGTCGCCCACCAGCGGCAAGGTCTACTTCATGGGGACCGACGTCACCAAGAGGACGGCCGACCTGCGCAAGAAGATCGGCCGCGTGGTCTCGGTCGTCTTCCAGGACCCGGCGACCGCGCTCAACCCGCGCATGGTCGTCCGCGAGCAGCTGCTCGACCCGCTGCTGGTCCACAAGGTCGGGAGCAGCGCCGAGCAGGAGCGGCGCATCAACGAGCTGGTCGAGCTCGTCGGCCTGCCGCACTCCGCCCTGAGGGCGCTGCCGGGGCAGCTCTCCGGCGGCCAGCGCCAGCGCGTCGCCATCGCCCGCGCCATGTCGCTCAACCCCAAGGCCATCATCGCCGACGAGCCCACCTCGGCCCTCGACGTCTCGGTCCGCGCCCAGATCCTCAACCTCTTGACGGACCTCAAGCACGACCTCGGCCTCTCCATGATCTTCATCAGTCACGACATCCAGACGGTCCGCTACATCTCCGATCGCATCATCGTGATGAACCACGGCCAGATCATGGAGCAGGGCCCTGCGAAGCAGGTGTTCGAGCACCCGCAGGACGCCTACACTAAGACCCTGCTGGGGGCCGCCCCGTCGCTCTTGCACCCCAAGCTGGGGCAGTAGGCTTGAGAGCCGGCCGCCGGGCGCGCCCGGCGGCCGCGCGGCCTCCCCGGACGCCCGTCCCGGTCGCGCCCGGGGGCTATCAGAAGCCCAGCTAAGAACCCACGAGAAGGAGAGAAGCAAAACAATGTCCGACTTCAAGATCTCCGGCGTCGTCCCGCCCGTCGTCGTGCCCGACACGCCCGAGGGCGCCCTCGACGTCCCCTCGTTCGAGCGCAGCATCAACCGCATGATCGACGCGGGCGTCGACGGCCTGTTCTTCCTCGGCTCCTCGGGCGAGGTCGCCTTCGTGACCGACGAGCGCCGCGAGCAGATCATCCGCGAGGCGGTCCGCATCGTCGACCACCGCGTCCCGGTCCTCGTGGGCGTCATCGACACCGAGACCGAGCGCGTCCTCGAGCACGGCCGCCAGGCCCTCGCCCTGGGCGCCGACGCCCTCGTCGCCACCGCCCCCTTCTACGCGCTGGGCGGCATGGCCGAGGTCGAGAACCACTTCCGCATCCTCCACGAGGAGCTCGACGCCCCGATCTTCGCCTACGACATCCCCGTCTGCGTCCACGTGAAGCTCCCCTGGAAGCTCCTGGTCAGGCTGGGCGAGGAGGGCGTGCTCGCCGGCGTCAAGGACTCCTCCGGCGACGACATCAGCTTCCGCTACCTCTGCGAGGCCAACGCCAAGGCGGGCCACCCCCTGAGCGTCCTTTCCGGCCACGAGATGGTCGTGGACTGCGCCTACCTCTCCGGCGCCGACGGGTCGGTGCCCGGCCTCGCCAACGTCGAGCCCTACGGCTACGTCCGGATGTGGAAGGACGCCCAGGCCAAGGACTGGGAGGCGGCCCGAAAGGAGCAGGAGCGCATCAACGAGATTAGCCACATCTTCGACGTGACGAGTGGCGTGGTCGGCTACGGCGCCGGCGTCGGCTCCTTCAAGACCGCCCTGTGGCTCATGGGCGTCTTCGACTCCAACATGATGATCCGTCCCGTCAAGCCCCTCGAGGGCGCTAACGTCGAGGCAATCCGCAAGGTCCTCGTCGAGAACGGGCTGCTCGAGGCCTAGGCACGGGGTGGCCCAGGTCACAGGGCGAGGCGGAAGCCAGTGGACGAGGGACCCGGGCGCCAGGCGGCGCCCGGGTCCCGGACGAGCAGGAGGAGGCACAAGACATGGCAGACACCAAGCGCGTGGTGGCGCTCGACATCGGCGGCACCAAGATCGCATCGGCCCTGGTGACGCTCGTCCCCGGCGAGAGGCCGCGGGTCGATGCCGTCGGCAAGGTCCCCACGGAGGCCAAGCGCGGCGGCGCGGTCGTGCTCGAGCGCGCCATCGAGTCCGTGCGCCGCGTGATCGAGGAGACGGGTGCCGCCATCGACGGGATTGGCGTCTCCTCCGCGGGCGTCATCGACCCCAGGACTGGTGACGTCACCTACGCGAACGAGATTATGCCCGGCTGGGGCGGGACGCACCTGGGCGCAGAGCTCGAGGCCGCCTTCGGCGTGCAGGCTCGCGTCATGAACGACGTGCACGCCCACGCGCTCGGCGAGGCGCGCTGGGGGGCGGGCCTCGGCAAGTCCAGCTGCCTGGTCGTCGCCGTGGGCACCGGCATCGGCGGCGCCTTCGTGAACGCCGGCTCCATCCTGCTGGGCGCCCACAACGAGGCGGGCCACATCGGCCACGTCTGCTGCACGGATGCCGTCGGCGTCCCGTGCTCATGCGGCGCGACCGGCCACCTCGAGCCCATCGCCGCTGGCCCCGGCATCATCGACAGGTACCTCGAGCTCGGCGGCAGCGAGCTCACGCCCTCGGGCGACCCCGTCGACGGCGCCTACATCGACAGGCTCGCCGCCGCGGGCGACGAGGCGGCGATTGCGGCGGAGGCCCGCTCAGGCCACGCCATCGGCGAGGTCCTTGGCAGCATGTGCAACATGTTCGACCCGGACTGCGTCATCCTGTCCGGCTCGGTCGCCCAGTGCGGCCCCGCCTGGCACGACGCCATGGCCCGCGGCTGGAACGAGTCGGTGATGCCGCCCGTCGCCAAGACCCCGGTCGTCTCCGGCTCGCTCGGCGGGGACGCGCCGCTGGTCGGCGCGGCCGAGAACGTCGTCAGCTCCGGGTACGCGGAGTTCGCGTAAGGCACGTTGGGCGGGCGCCCGGAGGGCCCGCCCTCATCAGAGGCAGGGGAGAGGATATGGAGATTTCACCGCTCGTAGAGTCCCTCAGGGGCAAGCTCATCGTCAGCGTCCAGGCCTACCCGGGCGAGCCCCTGCGCCACCCGGAGACCATGGCGCAGATGGCCCAGGCGTGCGAGGAGGGCGGTGCCGCCGCGATCCGCTGCCAGGGCCTGTCCGACATCGCCGCCATCAAGGGCCGCGTCGAGATTCCGGTCATCGGCCTGTGGAAGGAGGGGCACGAGGGCGTCTACATCACCCCGACCCTCCGCCACGCCGTGGCCTGCGTCAACGCCGGCGCCGACGTCGTGGCGCTCGACGCCACCGACCGTCCGCGCCCTGACGGCCGCACCTTTGAGGAGACCGTGCGCGACCTGCGCGCCCAGTGTGAGACGCTCGTGATGGCCGACTGCATGACCATCGAGGACATCCGCCGCGGCGTCGCCTGCGGCTGCGACCTCGTCTCCACGACGCTCAGCCACAACAAGCCGGCCATCCAGACCACCATGGACGAGGGGCCAGACCTCGCCCTTCTCCGCCAGGCGACCGAGGAGTTCCCGGGACTGCCCATCGTGTGCGAGGGCCACGTCCACACTCCGGCGGACGGAGCCGCCGCCATCGAGGCCGGCGCCTGGTCGGTCGTCGTGGGCACGGGCATCACGCACCCCACGAGCCTGACCAAGTGGTTCAAGGCCGCCATCGAGGGATAGCCACCCCCGCCCGAAGGAGAGGGCAGAGGCCCCCGGGCACGACGCCCGGGGGCCTCGTGCGTTCAGGCGGGCGTGCGGTGGCGTGTCCTTCTCGCCTGTAGTCCGCATGGGGGTGGGCGAGCGTCGCTGCGCGCGCCCGCGCGTTCGCGTATCCTTGGCGGCGTGGGTTTGTCCCGTCGCACTTCCAGGGGTGATGTGCATGAGCGACGCAAGCGTGGAGATGCGGGCCGCCGAGGCGCAGAGCCGCGTCCCGGACATCGTGGTCATCACGGGCATGTCGGGCAGCGGCAGGACCCAGGCGATGCACGCCCTCGAGGACATGGGCTACTTCTGCATCGACAACCTCCCGCCCCGCCTGATCCTGCAGCTCGCAGAGATCGTGGGCATCAACAACGGCGTCGGCCGCCACCTCGCGGTCACCTGCGACGTCCGCTCACAGGGACTTTTCGACGAGCTCAACGACGCCCTCGAGGAGCTGCCCTCCCACGAGCTCTCCTACAAGGTCGTCTTCCTCGACTGCTCCACCGAGGAGCTGATGAGGCGCTACAACGAAAACCGCCGCCGCCACCCCATCGCCGTGTCGGGCGAGAGCATCGAGCACGCCATCGGCCGTGAGCGCAGGCAGCTCGAGAGCGTCAAGGCCCACTCCGACCTCGTGATAGACACGAGCCACCTGCACGCCAACGAGCTGCGGCGCCGCGTGCGGCAGGCCTTCTCCTCCCTGGGGGAGCAGCAGCTCCTCGACGTGAACGTCTTCTCGTTCGGCTTCAAGTACGGCATGCCGCAGGAAGCCGACCTCCTCGTGGACGTGCGCTTCCTCGCGAACCCGTTCTACGACCCCGAGATGCGTCGCCTGACCGGCCTCGACGCGAAGGTGCGCGACTTCGTCCTTGCGCAGGAGATCACGAGGCGCTTCTCGGAGCGGTGGTTCGGCATGCTCGACGTCGTGCTGCCCGGCTACATCACGGAGGGCAAGGCGCGCGTCAACGTGGCCATCGGCTGCACCGGGGGGCAGCACCGCAGCGTCGCCATCGCCGCGGCGACCGCCGCCCACCTCGAGCAGGCGGGATACCACGTCGCGCTCTCGCACCGCGACCTTTCGCGCGCGGACGTGAGCCCGGCCTCCGTGGCAGCGCGCCGCCCCGAGGGCGGGGCGCGGTAGCGCCATGTCGTTCACGGCGGAGGTGAAAGACGAGCTCTCCCGCGTGGAGGGCGACTGCGAGGGCTGCGGGCTGGCCGAGCTCTCCGCCCTCATGCGCATCTGCGGCACCCTCACGCTCACGGGAAGCGGGCGCCACTCGATCCGCGTCTCGACGGAGACGGGCGCGGTGGCGCGCAGCACGATCAAGCTCACCCACGAGCTCCTCGACCTGGAGACCCTGCTCACGGTGAGGCGCTCCGTGCTGCACAAGGCGCGCAACTACCTGATAGAGATCCCCGAGCAGGACCGGCTGGCCTCCCAGCTCGAGCGGCTCCAGATCCTGGACCCCGGCCTCAAGATCCACCCCGGCGTCCCCGAACGCCTCCTCGGGCCCGCGTGCTGCCGCGCCGCCTTCGTCCGGGGCGCCTTCATGGCCGGCGGCTTCGTCGCCGACCCCCGTGGCGACTTCCACCTCGAGATCGCGGTGGTGGGGGAGGAGTTCGCGCGCGGCCTGGCCGACGTCCTCTCCTCCCTGGGCATCCAAGCCCGCCTCAACCACCGGCGCGGCGCCTTCGCCATCTACCTCAAGAGCTTCGACGACGTGGAGAGCATGCTCCAGGTGATGGGCGCCGGTCGCTCGGCGCACACCGTGGCGCGCGTGCGCGAGCTCAAGTCGGTCAAGAACGACGTCCAGCGCAGGGTGAACGCGGAGATCGCCAACCAGGCCAGGCAGACCGCCTCCGCCCTCGACCAGCGCCTCCTCGTGGACCGGGTGCGCTCGACCGTGGGGCTGAGGTCGCTCCCGCCCGCGCTCAGGGAGTTCTGCGAGCTCAGGGAGCGCCACCCCGGCGCCTCGCTCGCCGAGCTCGGCAGCCTCGCCACCCCCGAGGCGTCGAAGTCCGCCATGTACCACCGGCTGCTCAGGCTCCAGGCCATGGTGGACGCCGCCGAGGCCGCCGAGGGGGAGCGCGAGGCCGGCGAGGCCGCCGAGGGGGCCCGAAAGGGCGATTGAGGTTTGGGCGAAAGGTCCTTCTCGCTAGGCAAGCGGTAGTAAAACCGGTCGCCGATTTGTGGAGAATCGCCGGCGCACGCGCATAAGTTGACCAGGATTCGCGGACATCTGAAAGCGCCTGCGGCGGAGAAGCCCCAGCTCACAGCCACGCGCGGGCCCGCAGGACTCCCGGCCGGGGCGGGCGCGGAATCTCGTGTTTAATCAAAGGCATCTTTGTGGCTATACTGTGAGAGGAAGGCATTGACCCGTCTGGGGATCGGCCTCAGAGGGCCTTGCGAAAGGAGAAGGCATGGCAGTTAAGGTTGCAATTAACGGCTTTGGCCGCATCGGCCGTCTGGCTTTCCGTCAGATGTTCGCGCACGAGGGCACCGAGATCGTCGCCATCAACGACCTCACCTCCCCGGAGATGCTCGCTTACCTCCTGAAGTACGACTCCACGCAGGGTAACTACTCCCGTGACCACGAGGTCACCTTCGGCGAGGACTCCATCACCGTCGACGGCAAGCAGATCACCATCTACAAGGAGCCGGATGCCAACAACCTGCCCTGGGGCAAGCTCGGCGTCGACGTCGTGCTCGAGTGCACCGGCTTCTACACCTCCAAGGCCAAGGCCCAGGCGCACATCAACGCCGGCGCCAAGAAGGTCGTCATCTCCGCTCCCGCGGGCAACGACCTGCCGACGATCGTCTACAACGTCAACCACGAGACCCTGACGGCCGAGGACAACATCATTTCCGCCGCCTCCTGCACCACCAACTGCCTTGCTCCCATGGCCAAGGGCCTCAACGACTTCGCCCCGATCGTCTCCGGCATCATGACGACCATCCACGCCTACACCGGCGACCAGATGATCCTCGACGGCCCGCAGCGCAAGGGCAACTTCCGTCGCTCCCGCGCCGGCGCCGAGAACATCGTCCCCAACTCCACGGGTGCCGCCAAGGCCATCGGCCTGGTCCTCCCCGAGCTCAACGGCAAGCTGATCGGTGCCGCCCAGCGCGTCCCGACGCCCACCGGCTCCCTCACCAACCTCTACGCCGTCGTCGCCAAGACCGTCACGGCCGACGAGGTCAACGCTGCCATGAAGGCCTATGCCGAGACCATCCCCGAGACCTTCGGCTACAACGAGGACCAGATCGTCTCCCGTGACATCGTCGGCGAGACCCACGGCTCCATCTTCGACGCCACCCAGACCATGGCCCAGGACCTCGGCAACGGCCAGACCCTCGTCCAGGTCACCTCTTGGTACGACAACGAGAACTCCTACACCTCCCAGATGGTCCGCACCATCAAGTACTTCGAGAAGTTCGTTGCCTAGCCAGTCCTAGACATGAGGCCCGAGGGGCGCGGTTGCAGCTTCAAAGCCGCGGCCGCGCCCTTCTTTCGTATGCAACGGTTAGGAGAGAGCATGGCTTTCACTAAGAAGACCGTCCGAGACGTGGACGTCGAGGGCAAGCGCATCCTCATGCGCGTCGACTTCAACGTGCCCCTGAAGGACGGCGTCGTGACGGACGACACCCGCGTGCGCGCCGCCATCCCGACCATCAAGTACCTCAAAGAGCACGGCGCCGGCATCGTGCTCATGAGCCACCTCGGCCGCCCCAAGGGCGACGGCCCCGAGCCCGAGCTCTCGCTCAGGCCCGCCGCGGAGAAGCTCGCCGAGCTCACGGGCTACGACGTCAAGTTCGTCGATGACACCTACGGCGAGAAGGCCGCCGAGGCCGTCGCCGCCGTCAAGCCGGGCGACATCCTGGTCCTCGAGAACGTCCGCTTCGACAAGCGCGAGAAGAAGAACGACCCCGAGATCGCGAAGAGGCTCGCCTCCTACGGCGACATCTTCGTCCTCGACGCCTTCGGCACCGCCCACCGCGCTCAGGGCTCGGTCGTCGGCCCGGCCGCCTACATCCCGGCCGTCGCCGGCTTCCTGCTCGAGAAGGAGGTCGACACCCTGACCTCCATCTTCGCCGAGCCGGAGCGCCCCTTCGTCGCCATCGTCGGCGGCTCCAAGGTCTCCAGCAAGATCGGCGTCCTCGACCACCTCATCGACTCCGCCGACACCCTGATCATCGGCGGCGGCATGGCCTACACCTTCTTCCTGGCGCAGGGCCACACGGTCGGCACTTCCCTCAAGGAGGAGGACTGGGTCGAGCGCGCCGGCGAGATGCTCAAGAAGGCCGAGGCCAAGGGCGTCAAGGTCCTTCTCCCCGTGGACAACGTCGTGGCCGACCACTTCGGCGAGGACGCCAAGGGCGAGGTCGTCAGCTCCGACGACATCCCCGACGACCGCATGGGCATGGACATCGGCCCCAAGACCGAGCAGCTCTTCGGCGACGCGATCAAGGGCGCCAAGACCGTCTTCTGGAACGGCCCCATGGGCGTCTTCGAGATGGACCAGTTCGCGCATGGCACCGAGGCCGTCGCGCGCGCGGTCGCCGAGGTCAAGGCCAACGGCGGCACCTCGATCATCGGCGGCGGCGACTCCGTCGCGGCCATCAACAAGTTCGACCTTGCCGACAAGATGAGCTGGATCTCCACGGGCGGCGGCGCCTCGATGGAGCTCGTCGAGGGCAAGGCCCTTCCCGGAGTGGAGGCGCTTCTCGATGCGTAACCATGTGATGGCAGGCAACTGGAAGATGAACAAGACGTTCAGCGAGGCCGTCGAGCTCGCGAGCGGCCTGGCCGCCGAGCTCAAGGGCGGCGTGGGCGACGTGGACGTCATCGTGGCCCCGCCCGCGGTCGACCTCAAGGGCGTCGCCGAGGTCATCGAGCAGGAGCAGGCCCCCTTCGCGCTGTCCGCGCAGAACGTCTACTTCGAGGAGTCCGGCGCCTACACGGGCGAGACCTCCCCGTCCATGCTCGAGTCCGTCGGTGCGACCTACTGCATCATCGGCCACTCCGAGCGCCGCGGCTACTTCGGCGAGACGGACGAGGACGTAAACAAGAAGGCCAAGAAGCTGATGGAGCACGGCATCGTCCCCATCAGCTGCTGCGGCGAGTCCCTCGAGGTCCGCGAGGCCGGTAAGCACGTCGAGTTCGTGTGCGACCAGGTCAGGCGAGACACCGAGGGCCTCGACCTGTCCGACCCCTCCAAGTACATCATCGCCTACGAGCCCATCTGGGCCATCGGCACCGGCAAGACCGCCACGGCCGACGACGCCGAGGAGGTCTGCGGCGCAATCCGCCGGACCCTCGCCG
This sequence comes from Olsenella absiana, assembly GCF_036408855.1. Classification (NCBI taxonomy): domain Bacteria; kingdom Bacillati; phylum Actinomycetota; class Coriobacteriia; order Coriobacteriales; family Atopobiaceae; genus Olsenella; species Olsenella absiana. The sequence goes on along the minus strand of NZ_JAZGJQ010000006.1, from coordinate 12,801 downwards.
AGGTCTTCGGCCAGGAGACGGCCGACGGCGTCCGCATCCTCTACGGCGGCTCCGCCAAGCCGGGCAACGTGGGTGGCTTCCTGGAGAAGGACGACGTCGACGGCGCGCTCGTCGGCGGCGCCTCCCTCAAGGCCGACTCCTTCGCGGAGATGGTGCGCGCCGCCATGTAGCGGCTCGGCAGCGGCGGGCCCGTGGGCTCGACCGAAGGAGCGACGAATCGGGGTCCGGGCGATGGCGCCCGGGCCCCGATTCCTTCTCTCCCAGACCCCGGCTGTTGGAGGACGCCGCGACGGTGTGCCCGATGGCGCGCGGCCGACGCGGCTCTCGCGAGGACGCCACGGGTGCGGCCGGCTTCCGTGCGACGGTGGGGGAGCGCATGCTCTGGACGGTTTGTGCACCCCTTGGCCCGTGCATCGGCATGTGCTAATGTCAATACGTTGGATTGTCTATGCAAGTGCGCGTCACGCACAGAGGGAGTCTTCGTGAGCGTCCTCAACATCATCCTGCTCGTCCTCATGGCCATCTCGGCTTTCCTGACGATCGTGCTCGTCCTCATGCACTCCGGCAAGGGAACGGGCGTCTCGGACCTCATCGCGTCCTCCATGTACAACGCGACCGCAGGCTCCGGCGTCTGGGAGAAGAACCTCGATCGCCTGACCATCATCACCGCCGTCACCTTCGGCGTCTGCGTCCTCATCATGGCGCTGACCTTCCCGACCGGCACCATCGGGATGTAGCCTCGACGGGCGCGCGCCAGCTGCGTTCTGCAGAGCCTCCCTGCACGCGAGCCTCCCTCGCAGCATTGCGGGGGAGGCCTTTTTGTGCGAATTTTATGCAAATCCTGTGCGAGCCGCGCGCAGGGAGCGCGGCTCCGACTGCTCGGCGCCACGCCGCCTCGCCTGGGTCCGTGCAGGTCAGGCGTCGACAGCGGCTCCGCACGGGGGATTGGTGACCCCGCGCGCGCGTCCGCGTAACAGTGTTGGAGTATAGTAATAACTTGTCGGAAATCTGCTCGTAAACAATTGTGCGCTTGGGCGCATGGGCCATCGCCGTGGCCACAGGGTTCGCCGCGGCGGCGAGCATGGCGTGAGGAGCCTTCAATGGGGCGTTTTCTGTTGTACATCTTCAAAAGAGTCGTGAGCTACGCGGTGATGATCTTCGTCGCGACCTCGCTGACCTTCTTCATGGCGTCGGCCTTCATGAGCCCGAGGTCCAACTACGAGTCCAAGACCCCGCGCCCGCCGCAGGAGTCCATCGAGAAGTCGCTGAACGACGCCAACCTCAACGACAAGACGCCCATCATGGAGCGCTACGGCACCTGGCTCAACGGCATCTTCTCTCAGTGGGACTGGGGCAAGACCCCCGAGGGCAGCTCGGTCAACGCCGAGATCTCCTCGCGCATCATGAACTCGGTCAAGCTGCTGGCCCTCTCGACGATCCTGTCGGTCGTGATCGGCGTGAGCCTGGGCGTCTACACGGCGCAGCGGCAGTACCAGTGGCAGGACAGGTTCTGGAGCGGCGTGGCCTCCATCTTCATGGTCATCCCGACGGTCGTCCTCGCGATTCTGATCGTGTTCTTCGCGATCGAGATAAACACCGCCTCAGGGGCGAGGATCTTCTACGTGACGGGGCTCTCGAGCTACACGGGCGACAACTTCCTCCTCGCCCTCCTCGACTTCCTGCAGCACATCTTCCTGCCCACCGTGGTCCTCACGATCATCACCGCCGTGGGCTACCACCTGGGGCAGCGCACCTACCTCCTCGACGAGATGCACGCCGACTACGTCCGCACGGCCCGCGCCAAGGGCCTCACCCGCAAGCAGGCCATCCGCAAGCACGCCCTGCGCGCCTCCCTCATCCCCACGGCGGTGAGCGTGGCCTTCTCCATCGCGAGCGTCTTCACCGGCGCCGTCATGACGGAGAAGATCTTCGCCATCCACGGCATGGGCGAGTACTTCATCAACTGCATCAACAGCAACAACATCTACGGTGCGGTCGCCGTCGCTGCCTTCTCCGGCCTCTGCACGCTCGTCGGCGCGCTTCTCGCGGACCTCTTCGCCGCTGCGCTCGACCCTCGCATCAAGCTGAGCTAGGAGGTCAGACATGGCAGACGAGAAGAAGGACGGCCTGCGCCAGGACGCGGGCAAGAGGGGCGAGGACGCGCAGGCGGCGGGCGCCCCCAACGACTCCATCGCGGAGAAGATCGACAGCGAGGCGCACCTCTCCAACGCCGAGCTCGAGCTCATGGCCGACGCCCAGGGCGGCTCGGGCATGGAGGTCAAGCGCATCGGCTACGCGCAGCTGATCTGGCGTCGCTTCGTGCGCCAGAAGAGTGCCATGGTCGGCCTCGTCATCCTCGTGGTGATGGTGCTGCTGGCGGTCTTCGGCCCCTTCATGACCAAGTTCACCTACACCGACCCCGACTTCACGGCGCTCAACGTCCCGCCCAACGCGCGCCACTGGTTCGGCACCGACGGCGGCGGCTTCGACCTGTTCGCCTGCGTCGTCCACGGCCTCGGCCGCTCGCTCACGATCGGCATCGTCTACGCCGTCCTCACCACGATCATCGCGGCCATAGTCGGCACCGCCATCGCCTACGCGCGCGGCGTCGGCGAGAAGGTCGGCATGTGGCTGCTCGACATGCTCCTGATCATCCCGAGCTTCCTCCTCGTCGCCATGATCGTGCGCTCGGCGAGCGGCACGACCGGCTGGATCACCCTCATCCTCGGCCTCACGGCCTTCGGCTGGATCGGCTACGCGAGGACCCTGCGCACCATGGCGCTCTCCCTGCGCGAGCGCGACTACGTGCGCGCCGCCAAGTACATGGGCGTCCCGCCGATCAGGATCATCGTCCGCCACCTGATCCCCAACCTGGGCTCGATCCTGATCCTCGACACGGTCCTCGGCGTCATCTCGGGCATCAACTCCGAGACCGCCTACAGCTTCCTCGGCCTGGGCATCAAGGCGCCCGACACCTCCCTCGGCTACCTCCTCTCGCAGGGGTCCTCGGCCATGCTCTCGGCCCCCTGGGTCATCCTGATCCCCTCCGTCGTCCTCATCGTCCTCTGCGTGAGCATGCAGCTCATCGGCGACGGCCTGCGCGACGCCATCGACCCGTACTCCCGCGCCGCCGGCAAGGTCGAGGACGACGCCGACGCCGAGTCCAAGGCCGAGGCCGAGGCCGCCGAGCCGGCGCTCTAGGCAGGGGTAGAGTCATGAACACGAAAGAGAAGAACATGGACATCGCAGCCGACAAGGGCTCTTCGACCACGCCCGACCAGGTGCTCGCATACGAGCTGCTCGAGAGCAACGGCCCCAAGGGGGCGCCCACCGGCGACCCGATCATGAGCGTCCGCGACCTCAGGGTCTCCTTCAACACCGAGGCCGGCAGGGTCGACGCGGTCCGTGGCGTCAACTTCGACCTGTGGCGCGGCCGCACCCTGGCGATCGTCGGCGAGTCCGGCTCGGGCAAGTCCGTCACGGCGCTCTCGCTCATCGGCCTGCTCGACGACAACGCGCGCGTCTCCGGCTCGGTGCGGTTCGCGGGCGAGGAGCTCGTGGGCAAGACCGACGAGGAGATGGCGGCCTTCCGCGGCAAGTCCATCTCGATGATCTTCCAGGACCCGCTGTCCGCCCTGACCCCGATGTTCACCATCGGCGAGCAGCTGGCAGAGGCCCTTCTCGTCCACGACCCCAAGATGGACAAGCAGGCCGTCCACGACCGCTGCGTCGAGCTGCTCGAGACCGTCGGCATCACGAGGCCCGAGGAGCGCCTCGACTCCTACCCGCACGAGTTCTCCGGCGGCATGAGGCAGCGCGTGGTCATCGCCATCGCGATCGCCAACAACCCCGACGTGATCATCGCCGACGAGCCCACGACCGCCCTCGACGTGACGATCCAGGCCCAGATCCTGGACGTGCTTGCGGTAGCCCAGCGCGAGACGGGCGCCGCGGTCGTGCTCATCACCCACGACCTCGGCGTCGTTGCCGGCACGGCCGACGACGTGCTCGTCATGTATGCGGGCCGCGCCGTCGAGCGCGCGAGCATCGACACCGTCTTCGAGCGTCCGTCGCAGCCCTACACCATGGGCCTGCTCGGCGCCGTCCCCAAGCCCCACGTGGCCGCCACGAGCAGGCTCGTGCCGATCAAGGGCAACCCGCCCTCGCTCGCCGCGATCCCCTCCGGCTGCCCCTTCTCGCCGCGCTGCCCCATGGCGACGGAGGAGTGCCACAGGGTCGAGCCCGCGCTCGAGGCCTTCGAGCCCTCGGAGGGGCACCTCGTGAGCTGCCTGCACCAGGACAAGATCCGCGCGGAGCACCTCACCTTCGACAAGGTCTACCCCGCCCTCGAGCCGCTGCCGCCCAAGTGGGCGGAGGTCCCGCGCGACCAGCGCCCGGTGGTCCTCGAGGTCACCGACCTGGTCAAGACCTTCCCGGTCCAGGGCAAGGGCCTCATCCGCCGCAACAAGGGCACCATGACGGCGGTCGACCACGCCACCTTCAAGATCCACGAGGGGGAGACCCTCGCGCTCGTCGGCGAGTCGGGCTCCGGCAAGTCCACGACGCTCACGCAGATCATGGAGCTCGTGAAGCCCGAGTCGGGCACCATCAAGGTCCTCGGCAAGGACATCGCGGAGATCAAGGGCAGCCACGAGCGGCGCGAGCTGAGGCGCGACCTGCAGGTCATCTTCCAGGACCCGATGAGCTCCCTCGACCCGCGCATGCCCATCTACGACGTCCTCGCCGAGCCGCTGCGCGCGCAGAAGTGGCCGGAGGGCAAGATCAACAAGCGCATCGGCGAGCTCATGCACCTCGTCGGCATCAACCCCGACTACGTTGACCGCTTCCCGTCGCAGTTCTCCGGCGGCCAGCGCCAGCGCATCGCGATCGCGCGCGCCCTGGCCACGAGCCCCAAGATCCTGCTCCTCGACGAGCCGATCGCCTCGCTCGACGTCTCCATCCAGGCCGGCGTCATCAACCTGCTCGAGGACCTGCAGCGCGAGCTCAAGCTCTCCTACCTCTTCGTCGCGCACGACCTGGCCGTCATCCGCCACATCTCCGACTACGTCTGCGTCATGCACCTCGGCAAGATCGTGGAGCAGGGCGACACGGAGGAGGTCTTCACCAACCCGCAGGACCCCTACACCAAGGCGCTCCTCTCGGCCATCCCCATCCCCGACCCCAAGGTCGAGCGCACGCGCGAGCGCCTCGTCTACAAGGACGGCGAGCTCGTCCCGGCGGCCTCCCTCATCCGCGGTGGCAGGGCGTAGCGAGGCCCAGGACGGCCGGAGGCTGGTGTTTAGACATCGTTTGGAGAGCGCGCGCCAACCTCGCCGGTTTCAAGAATCGCTTGTGTCATAGTTAGGAAATGTCTCTGTCATGACTCTGTAGAAAGGATGACACATGACCGCAAAGCTCACGCGCAGGACGTTCGTCTCCGCCTCCGCGGCCGTACTCGCAGGCCTGGGCCTCGCCGCCTGTGGCGGCAACGGCTCCGGCACCAACAACGCTGCGCAGGGGAACGACGTCACCGGCACCGAGCCGGCGAGCGGCAGCCCGGCGACCACCGACCTCACCAAGCTCCCGCTCCCCGAGAAGGGCAAGGTCTACACCAACCCCAAGTCCCGCGACGAGATCAAGGACGGCGGCACGCTCAACCTCTCCGCGAGCGAGATCGGCCCGGACTTCAACCAGTACAACATCAACGGCAACACCACGTACATGAAGTACTTCTGGCAGCTCTACATGCCGCTGTTCCCCTTCAAGCAGAGCGCCGACGGCGGCACCTTCACGCCCGACCCCAACTTCATCGACTCCATCGAGACGACCGAGGAGAGTGGCAAGGAGGTCTGCACCATCAAGATCGCCGACAAGGCGACCTTCAACGACGGCACTCCGATCGACTGGCGCGCCTACGAGTCCGTCTGGAAGTCCTGCAGCGGCCAGAACGCGGACTACACCCCCGCCATGACCGACGGCTACCAGCAGATCGAGTCCGTCAAGGCCGGCGCGACCGACAAGGAGTGCGTGATCACCTTCTCGACCCCGTACTACCCGGTCGAGTCCATCATCTCGTTCCTGCACCCGGACGCTGCGGCTGACGCCGAGACCTTCAACAACGGCTTCAACAACAACCCGCACAACGAGTGGGGCGCGGGTCCCTTCGCCGTCGACACCTTCGACCAGACGCAGATCACCTTCAAGCGCAACCCCAAGTGGTGGGGTGACGAGGCCAAGCTCGAGTCCATCGTCTACAAGCAGATGGACTCCCAGGCCATGTACAACGCCTTCAAGAACGGCGAGATCGACGCGACCGAGCCCGGCGCCACCGGCTCCTCGGAGATGCTCTCCAACTTCGCCGGCATGGATAGCGCAGAGATCCGCCGCGCCAACTCCATCTCCATCGCCAACATCGAGATCAACTCCACGCGCGACTCGATGAAAGACATCAACGTCCGCAAGGCCTTCGCGCAGTGCTTAGACGTCCCGACGATCCTGAGCATCGTCTATCAGGGCGTAAACTGGTCCGAGGAGCGCATCGGCTCGCTGCTCTGCTGCCAGTGGCAGGACGGCTACGAGAACAACCTGCCCGACGACATCACGGCCAACAGCGACGCCGAGTCCGAGATCGCGGCTGCGAAGAAGACGCTCGAGGACGCCGGCTACGAGATGGGCAGCGACGGCTACTACGCCAAGGACGGCCAGCAGGTCGCCTTCAGCTTCACGACCTTCGGCGACTCCAACGTCACCAAGAACCGCGCCGCCGCCATCCAGAAGATGTGCAAGGACGCCGGCATGAACCTCACGATCGACAACCACCCCGGATCCGAGTTCTCCAAGACGCTGACCAGCGGTAACTGGGACACGGTCCTGTTCGCCTGGAGCGCCGGCTCCGCCTCCTACAACAATGGCGGCCAGATCTACGGCTCCGAGTCCTCCTCCAACTTCACGCACCTCGGCAACGCCGAGCTCGACGCCAAGTTCGCGGCCGTCTGCGGCATCGCGGACCACGCCGAGCAGATGAAGGCCGTGAACGAGGCGGAGAAGGAGGCCCTCAAGTCCTACGGCTTCATCCCCGTCTTCTGCGGCGCCGACGTCGTCGTGGCCAAGAAGGGCCTCGCCAACTTCGGCCCGTGCCTGCTCGAGACCCCGTCGCCCGAGAACTACGGCTGGGAGAAGTAACGAAGGCCCTGCGGCCTTGCCGCGGAGCTTGCACGAACCTGAGGGGGCGCCAAGGCGTCCCCTCTTTCGTAGGGGAGGTGCGAGGTGCGCGAGTGCCGGGATGCCGCGGGAGGAGCAGCCTGCGGCGGCGCGAGCCGCCGGGATGCCGCGGGCGGGCCCGTGTCCTTGTCCCCTGGCCTGCCCTAGAGCGGCGGACCGAAGGCGAGAAAAAAATCCAAATTGGGGCTTGCGCGCGTCTGACGGTCTGCTAATATATTCCTTGTTGCAAGCGAGCACGCACTGAGTTCGCTCGCATGTCGGAGTGGCGGAATTGGCAGACGCGCTAGCTTGAGGTGCTAGTGACTGACTAAAAGGTCGTGCGGGTTCAAGTCCCGCCTCCGACACCACGAATCGCAGGGCGCCTTCGGGCGCCCTTTTTCGTATAGAGGGGCCCCGTACTCGGAAGGTCCCGGCGGCGCAGGCGGAGGGAGCGCGACGTGGACGCAGGGCGCGACCAGGAGGGACGGCAGGACGCCGCAGGCGTGGACGGGGGCGCGGACGCCCTGTCGGGCCCCGGGCTCGTCCACACGGACGGGGCCCACCGCTCCCCGCAGGCGGGCGCAGAGGGGCGCAGGAGGCCCGTGGAGAGCGTCACGGGCATCGGCAGGGCCTCGGTCTCGGGCGCCTTCGCGGGGCTGCTCGCGCTCACGGGCGACGCGGTCGTGGCCTTCGACGGCGCCGGCGTGATACTCCTCGCCAACGAGGAGGCCCGCCGCCTCTTCCAGCATACAGACGACTTCCTCGTGGGCCTGGACGTGCGCGGACTCTTCCCGCCGGCCGTGGGGGTCGCGCCCGAGACGCCCTTCTCGCTCGCCTCCCTGCCCTTCCCGAGCGACGGGACCTCCGCGCGCCTCGTCATCGCCAGCCTGGACGGCACGCCGGCGCGCGTCGTCGTCCGCTGCGACCGCGTGCGCGCGCCGGGCGACACCTACCTGCTCGTCGCCCACAGGGACGACTCCGAGGCCGCGGTGGCCGCCGAGCACGAGCGGCTCGTCTCCGAGCTCTCCGAGGCGAACCGGCGCCTGTCGGGCACGCTCGACATCGTCCTGGGCACGCTCGACTCGCCCGACGTGGGGACCCTCTTCGAGCGCGTGCTCGACGGGATCGACCGGACCATGGGGGCGAGCGGGACCATGGTCTACATCGCCGAGTCCGACGGCTTCCACCTGCGGGCGATGAGCGAGGGCGCGGACGTCGGCCGCGCCGCCCAGTACCTGCCCTACGCAAAGGTCTCGGGCGCCGCGGCCAAGCGGCTCGGCCAGGCGATGCGTCTCAGGGTGCTTAGCGCCTCCACCGAGGACCTGCGCCGCGGCCGGCTCGCCACCCGCGAGGTGCTCGACGAGGAGACGCACGAGACCCACCGCGTCGACGCGCGGCTGCTCCCGCCCTTCACGAGCTTCCTCGTGGTCCCCGTGTGGTTCGGCGGGCGTGTCATCAGCGTCATCATCGTCGGCTGGAAGGCGGTCCACCCCACGAAGCGCGAGGACGCGCGCCTGCTCGACGCCGTGGGACAGTACCTCTCCGTGCAGCTCATGGGCGCCTTCGCCGCCATGCGCGCCCAGCGCAAGGAGCACCTGGCCGCGCGCTCGACCGAGCTCAGGGAGCGCCTCATGGCCGCCGACACCCTGGACGAGGCCCTGGTGGCCTCGGTTCTCGCCGACGCCGCCGACGAGCTCGACGCCCGCTTCGTCCGCGTCCGCCTGGGGCCGGACGGCTCGAGGGGGATGGCCGTCCTCTCCGACGGCCGCAGGATGGAGCTTGCGGCCGAAGCGGCCGCCCAGCTGGCAGACCCCGCGCAGGACGGCGGCGAGGTCGCGCCCCTCGAGGCGTCCTCGCCGCTTGGGCGCGCGCTCGCGGCGTGGGGCGAGGACCTCTCGCAGTCCGTCGTCGTGGACGTGGGGAGCGCGATCTCCCCGCGCCTGGCCTTCGTGCTGGCGCGAGGCGCGGGCGAGGAGCCCTTCGAGGACGGCGAGGTCGACTTCCTGCGCCGCCTGGCCGATGACGTGCGCGACCTCGCCCAGGGGCGCGAGGAGAGCGCGCGCGACAAGCGCATCTCGCAGGCGCTGCAGAGCGGCATGAGGAACGAGCTGCAGGAGGTCGAGGGAATCTCCGCCCAGGGGCTCTACTCGTCAGCCACCGCCTCGGCCTTCGTGGGCGGCGACTTCTACGACCTCGTCCGCCTTCCGGGGCGCCGCGCGTGCGTGATCATGGGCGACGTCTCGGGGAAGGGCGTGGAGGCCGCGTCCGTCTCGGCCGCGGTGAAGACGGCCCTGGGCGCCTACGCTTGGGAGGGGCTCAAGCCGGCGCGCATGGTGCGCTCGCTCAACGACTTCCTCCTGGGCTTCTCGCGCGTGGAGACCTTCGCCACGCTCTTCGTGGGCCTCGTCGACCTGGACGAGGCGACGATCACGTACTGCTCGGCCGGACACCCGCCAGCGATCCTCATGCGGAGCAGGACGGGCGAGTACGCGACGCTCAACGTGCAGTCGGGCGTGGTCGGCGCCTTCTCCGACATGGCCTACCAGGACGGCGTGGAGTCCATCGAGAAGGGCGACATGCTGCTGCTCTATACGGACGGCACCACCGAGGCGCGCTCGCCTGCAGGCGACTTCTTCGGCGAGGACGGCCTCAGGGAGGCCGTCATGCGCGAGGCGGCGGCAGGCTTCGAGGGCATCTGCGACCGGCTGCTCGCCACGCTCGACGGCTTCACGCACAACAGCCTGGACGACGACGTCGCCATGGTCGCGCTGCGCTTCGACGGGGTCGGGCCGGAGGCGTAGGCGGGCGCGGGCGGGCGCGGCACCGTCCGGGATGTGGGCCGCCGTGGCGCCAGGCCGGGGCGTGGGCCGCAGCGGCGCCAGGAACGCGGACATCGCGAAGTCGCGGGGCCTCGCGCGATTGCGCTCCGCCACAATGGGAACAAATCCCATATGGCAGGAAAGACGAACATAGCAGTCGTGCCCGTGGGGCGATCGCTCGACGTGCGGCAGGCCGCGTCGCTCAAGAGGCTCATCCAGAGCCTGAGCGACCAGGGCTGCCGCCGCATCATGCTCAACTTCGCCCAGACCGACTACGTCGACTCCGCGGGCATGGGCATGCTCTTCGGCGCCGTGCGCAGGATGCGCGAGTCTGGCGGCCTGCTCTCGTGCATCAACGTTTCGCCGCGCGTCATGCGCATCTTCAGCATCTACCGACTCGTGGACTATGCCCCCGTGCAGCAGACGGGCGAGCGCCCGCGCTTCGAGGAGCTCGACCCCCAGGCCCAGCCCGTCTCCCACAACGTGCTGCGCGTCGAGGGGGACAACCTCCAGGCCGCACGCGGTCGCGTGGAGGAGCTGCTGCGCCACCTCGGGTTCGAGGGCGACCGCCTCTTCGACATGACGCTTGCGGTGGGGGAGGCCATGGGAAACGCCGTCGACCACACCGAGCAGGGCGGCGTGCTGGCGACGGTGACCGGCTACCCCGACAGGGCGATCGTCGACGTGAGCGACTGCGGAGCGGGCTTCGAGCTCGCGTCGGACGAGGAGCCCGTCTCATCCGTGGACGCCGTCGAGCGCGGGCGCGGCATCAAGCTCATGCGCCTGCTTGCCGACAGCGTCTCGATCCATCTCAAGCGCTCCGGCCAGGGCACGGTCGTACGGCTGGTGAAGCTGCTGAGGTAGCCGCGGGTGCCGGTGCCGCCTGCGGCGGTGTGTCCCGTGGTCGGCGTCCCGCTCCATGGCCGACGCGCCGGCGAAGCCCGCAGTCTACGCCCCGCCCCACGTCACGTCGCGCCCCACGTCACGCGCCCCGTACGCTGTTGGTCTCAGAGCCACACAATGTGCCCGGCTTCTCCGCCCGCTTCGTCGCCCGTGCCCCTCCTCCGCAATTTCCCGCGCTGATAGTTGCAGTTTCGGAGGTTATGGACGGGTTGCGGGCGGAGCCGGGCCATGGAGCGGACCGGTACGTCGTGGCTACCCGGGAAAACGCCGGCCGAGACGGATTGCAGCGAGGGCCCGGCCGGGCTGCCGGGCCAGGGCGTGGCGCCGGGGGGCGTCCCTAACTCCCGAAAGTGCACGCGCATCGCCGGCTGGCTGCGCCGGCGCCGGTCGTGGCCGGGGCGGCCCCAGGCGGGGCGGCGCCGCTCCGACAACCGCCCGCGCCGCCTGCGGCGCCGTATGCGGCCGGGGGCCCGGCCGGGGCCGGGCGACCGCCGCCGTCCGCCGCCCCGGAAAAGTGAGAGGGCACCCCGTGGGGTGCCCTCGACGTCGCTTGGAGGCGAGACCCGGATTCGAACCGGGGATAAAGGCTTTGCAGGCCTCTGCCTTACCACTTGGCCATCTCGCCAACGCTATGAAAAAGGCCGATACGAGACCGGCCCCATTAAATCATGGAGCGGGCTACGGGGATCGAACCCGCGACCTCCACCTTGGCAAGGTGGCGCGCTACCAACTGCGCTAAGCCCGCGACGCAAGAAAGTATTATGGGGGAAGGTCCCGCATAACGCAAGCGGTTTTTTGAAATTTTCTGACCTGGTGAGAAAAACGCAGGTAAGGATAGGCGCGAACCCACGTTGGGCCAACCGGAGGCAGGTCGACTCGGGCAAGCTTCTACGGGCAAGCTCCCGTATGCGACGCGTGTAGGAGCCGGCAGGCAGTTCACGCGAGAGGCTCTATCGCCGGTCCAGCGAGGAGTTACGCACGGTTGCAGTCCTGGCCTTCTGCCAACTGGGCTTTTGCCGCGCGTTGGTTCAGTCGTGCGTGATTCGGACATCCTCGTCCGTGCCGGGCGCCCTGGAGGCGCTCGCGGCAGGGGGGCGAACCGCGGCAGGGGGGGCGAGCCGCGGCCGGGGGGCGAGCCGCGGCAGGGGGCCGCTCCGAAAAAGTGAGAGGGCACCCCGTGGGGTGCCCTCGACGTCGCTTGGAGGCGAGACCCGGATTCGAACCGGGGATAAAGGCTTTGCAGGCCTCTGCCTTACCACTTGGCCATCTCGCCAACGCTATGAAAAAGGCCGATACGAGACCGGCCCCATTAAATCATGGAGCGGGCTACGGGGATCGAACCCGCGACCTCCACCTTGGCAAGGTGGCGCGCTACCAACTGCGCTAAGCCCGCGACGCAGGGATTAATATACGCAATGTGGCGGCTGTGCGCAAGAACTTTTTTCCCTTTTTGGGAAAACCTTGGAGAGCGCCAGTCGCCGGTGGATTGAATTTGTAAGCGCAACACTGCATTCCGAAGCGCAACGTTTGCATCAAGTCCTGCAGAATGCGGCGGAAGCGTTGCGGCAAGGCGTGCAATTCGGCCTTCCGGAGGGCCCTGGGCGCCGAATCGCGCATCTTCCGGCCATGCCGGGACCGGCCCCCTCTCCCTGGTTGCACGACTGCGCGCAACGGAGGGGGACTGACGGGCGTGCTGCTGCCGGCTCCGGCCGACGTATTCCCTTCGTCCGCCGCCGGCGGACCCATGCCGCAGGCAGCGCCTGCGGACATGCTACCTCAGATACGCATGCGGGACGAGCGTGGGCTTCAGCACCACGCCCCCCGCGGGGATGCGGACGATCCCGAGCCTCGCGAGCGCCCCTTCCGGCAGGAGCGAGCC
>NZ_JAZGJQ010000005.1:0-141978 GCF_036408855.1 Olsenella absiana | reverse complement strand
AGCAAAAGGGATGCTAGAGGAGACGGAGGCAGGACGGATGCGGAATCCGTCCTGCCTCCAATTTCATCTGCCGTCCCTGCATGACTTGGTGCAACGGTGTTGCTTTTCGAAATTCAATTCACGGAAGCGAGCATGGGAGCTCGGCTGTACTTTTGACCTGGAGATTCTGCTTCTACGTTCGCTCAGCTCTCGCTTCCGGTAAGGTCACCGTCCACGGACCATTCGCAAAAGGAGAAGCCCTTGCTCGATTACCTCTTCTCTTCCGGCAGCGCAGACCTGGCCAGCCTCAACGTCCCCACCTGGCTCGACCTCTCGTCGGTCGTCGTCGGGTCCTTCTCGGGCATCCTGGTGGGCCAGCAGCGAAAACTCGACTTCGTGGGAATCACGGCGATCTCGATCATCGGAGGCCTGGGCGGGGGCCTCGTCCGCGACGTCATCATGCAGCATGGCGTCTACATGCTCGAGTCGCGCTTCGCCATCCCCGCGTGCCTCCTCGCCGGGCTCGTGGGCTTCCTGTTCCCACAGGTGCTGACCCGCCACCCCCACCTCCTCGAGTGGATGGACATCTTCTCGGTGGCCCTCTTCGTCGCGGGAGGCACGAGCAAGGCGATCGCCTGCGAGCTCAACGGATATGCGGCCGTGCTCATGGGCATCATCACCGGCGTCGGTGGTGGCATGCTCAGAGACGTCTTCCTCGGCGAGGTGCCAAAGGTCTTCAGGGCGGGCACCTACTATGCGCTCTGCGCGGTCGCTGGAGCGCTGACGTACTACGTATGCATCAGGTTTCTCCTGCTGCGCCAAGTCTGGGCGCTGCTCGCGTGCGTCGTCGTGACCGTCGGCCTGAGGAGGACGTCGCTCAGGTACGACATCCGCTCGTCGGCCTCCGTCGACCTCGAGCCCCGCCTGGACGACGCCTACCAGTCGCTCAGGGTGCGCTGGTCGAGGTCGGGCGCAGTGTCCGAGGACAAGCCTGGGGAGAATCGCGGGCCCGGAGCGTGCGTGCGAGACGAAGTATCGGGGAAAACCGGAGCCGAGACGGGTGACGAGCGCACCGGCGGGGGAGAGCAGGACCCGCACGCCGAGGGTGGACCCGAAGGTCCCGTCTCGTAGGTCCAGGGGGCACCTAGGGCGACCTGTCCCATAGGCCGTCCCCTCAATCGCCCAGTTCAAGGAAGGGGGAGGGCAAGCCCTCCCCCTCGTACTACAAGCGTATTTCTAGCGCCCGGCGACTCGACCTCTAGCCGTTGAGCTTGGCGACCTTACCGTGCTGAACCGCCCACTTGCGACGCTCGACCTCGGTCAGCAGGCGCTTGCGCATGCGGATGAAGTGCGGCGTGACCTCTACCAGCTCGTCGTCCATGATGTACTCGAGCGCCTCCTCGAGGCTGAACACCTTCGGGGGAGTGAGCTGGACGGCGATGTCGGCGGTCGAGCTGCGCTGGTTGCCGAGGTTCTTGCTGCGCGCAACGTTGACGGTCATGTCGCCGGGACGGGACCTCTCGCCCACGAGCATGCCCTCGTAGCACTCGTCGCCCGGGGCGATGAAGAGGGTGCCGCGGTCCTGCAGCGTGCCGAGGGCGTAGGCGACGGCCTTCTCGGTGCTCATGGAGATCATCGCGCCGTTCTGCCTGGCACCAATCTCTCCGGCGTAGGGGCCGTACTCGGCGAAGGTGTGGTAGAACACCGCGTCACCGTGCGTGACGTTCATGATGCGGGACTTCAAGCCCATGATGCCCCTGGTGGGGATGCTGAACTCGAGGTGCGTCTGGGTCGTGCCCGTCTCCATGTTGGTCATGGTGCCACCGGCGTTGCCGAAGACCTCAATCACCTTGCCGGAGAACTCGGGGTTGCACTCGACGACGGCGTTCTCCACGGGTTCCAGGACCTGTCCGTGCTCCTTCTTGAAGAGGACGCGCGGGCGGCCGACCTGGAACTCGAAGCCCTCGCGGCGCATGGCCTCCATGAGGACGGAGAGGTGCAGGATGCCGCGGCCCGCGACCTCGACGCCGGTCTTGTCGGGGAGCTCCTCGATGCGCATGGTCACGTTGTTCTCGCGCTCCTGCATCAGGCGCTCCTTGAGCTGGCGCCCGCCCACGATGTCGCCGTCGCGACCGACGAGGGGAGAGGTGCTCGCCTCGAAGACGATCGAGAGCGTCGGGGGGTCGATCTCGATCGGTTCCAGCTCGACGGGGTTCTCGGGGTCGGTGTAGACGTCGCCTATGTCGGTGCGGTCGATGCCCACGACCGCGGCGATGTCGCCGGCCTCCGCGTGGTCGCACTCCTTTCGGCCGAGGTAGTCGAAGGTGAAGAGCTGCTTCACACGCGCCATGGTGCGAGATCCGTCGTTCTTCACGACGAGGATGTCGTCGCCGTCGTGGATGGTGCCGGAGTAGATGCGGCCGATGCCGATGCGGCCGACGTAGTCGGAGTGGTCGATGGTCACGCACTGCATCGCGAGCGGGCCGTCGAGGTCCACGTCGGGGGCGGGCATCTCGTCCACGATCATGTCGAGCAGCGGATACATGTCCATGTTTCCGTCGTCCGGCGCAAGACGCGCGTAGCCGTTCACGGCGGAGGCGTACACGACGTGCTCCATGGCGAACTCGAGCTGCTCGTCGGTGGCGCCGAGGTCCATCATCAGGTCGAGCGACTGGTTGAGCGCGTTCTCGGGGTTGGCCCCATCGCGGTCGATCTTGTTGATGACGATCATGACCTGCAGGTGCGCGGCGATGGCGTGCCTCAGCACGAAGCGGGTCTGGGGCATGGGGCCCTCCGCCGCGTCAACGAGCAGGAGCGCGCCGTCGGCCATCTTGAGGACGCGCTCGACCTCGCCACCGAAGTCGGCGTGGCCGGGGGTGTCGATGACGTTGATCTTCACGCCCCTGTACTCGATGGAGATGTTCTTGGAGAGGATCGTGATGCCGCGCTCGCGCTCCTGGTCGTTGGAGTCGAGCACGCGCTCCTGGACCTGCTGCCCCTCCCTGAAGGCATCAGTCGCCTTGAGCATCCCGTCGACCAGCGTCGTCTTTCCGTGGTCGACGTGGGCGATAATCGCGATGTTCCTGATGGTTTTCTGCAGCATGCGTCCTCGTTTCTTACTCGGCATCTTCCCTCTGATGCGTTGATGCAGATGTAGTTTCTTGCACTGTGGATACTGCGTCCGTATTATCCAGCGTCAGCCTGACGCCCTCTAAAGCAGCGACTCAGTGACGCCAGCCGGAGCCGGGTCACTCCAGCGAAACCCGTCACCTGAACCCTTGCCGTCCACGTATGAGAAGGCGGAGTAGCTCGTTCTGCCACGCTCGCCGAACTCCACGATGACCGCGTCCTGGAAGGCTCCGGCCTCGTCGGCGACCGCCCCCTCGTAGGCGATGGCGTACCGTACGGGCGCGGCGCCTCCGGCATGCCCTTCCTTGCCGAGCTCCCGCACCTTTGAACGTGCGCCCTCGAGGAGCTCCTCGGGCCCGTCGTCCGAGAACTCGAAGGGCGAGACCTCCCCGTTCGCACTCTCCACGACGAGCAGCACGTTCAGGTCCTCCCCGTCGGCCAGCATGTCGAGGGCGTCGCCCAGCAAGGCGCTCGTGAGCGCGTCAAGCTCGGACGAGATGTCGCCACGCGCCTTCGATGAGCTGTCGTCGTTTCTCATGTGCTTGCCTTCGGTCGGCTTCCATGGGCGCGGGGCGCCCCTCATAGATACTAACGCGTTTGCGAACCCGTGATTAATGGGTTCGACCGAGCCCTCCAGTCTGCGTCTTACCTTCATCTCGGCCGGAGCTCAGGTCCCTCCTAGTGCGTAAGCGTCACCACGAGAATGACGGCAAGGCAGGCGGCGAGCACGATCAACGCCGGCACCCAAGGGCTCATGGCCCTCTCCGGCTTCTGGTCCTGCGCCTTGGAGAGGTAGTCATCCAAAGCGTCCGAGACGATCTTCTTGGTCCTCTCGTCAGCCTGCTGCTGCCTCTCCTCCTCAGTAGGCTCCTTGGGGGTATCGATCTCGGGGTAGGCGAGCTCGCCTTCGATCTCCACCTCCTCCGGCTTCGTGTAGCCGTGTATGTCACTGATGGCCTCAGCCATCTGCTTCATCTGCAAAGCCTTGGCCTGGCTGTCCTGGGCGAGTACGTCGAGCTTCTTGGCGAGGTCCGCGACCTCGGCGGCGGTGGCAGGCCTCTGGTCGCCCGTCATCTGGAGGCCGATGCGCGCATAATAGCCGAGCGCCTCGGACTCGCTGCACTCGTGCTCCTTCGAGTACGCCTGGATCTTATCCTTGATGTCCGAGGGCACGATGGCTGCGGGCGATGAGGTGGCCGTCCCCTGCTCGCCCAGGCTCTCGATCTTCTCCTCGATCTTCGCGATGTCATCAGACGAGATCGGCCTGCCCGAGTCCTCGATCTCTATGCCGGCGCGAGCGAAGTGGCTCATGGCCTCCGCCTTGGTGCACTGGTGCTCGGCGGCGTAAGACTGGATCTTCTCGTTGATGTCCTCAGGCATGCGCATGCTGAACGTGGTGAGCTTCTTGGGCATTACGTGCTCCTTCTTCGTTAATACATCCACATTCTATGCCACGAGCCCATTGGACTTCGACCCATGACGTAATATGACGTTCCCTCGATAGGTAATACACATTCTTAGGTATGCAGTATTATGTCATTACTTTTTTCATATTCATAGTATTCGATGTAAATTATTCGTATTATCACTGTTAGTTTTCATATTACATGTAGTTCAATTGTCACTACATGTATAGAATTACGTATTACTGCTATATATATCGCTATTTCTCGCAGTGTGGCACAAGCGGCTCTCCATAAGTGTGCAGACCACGGCTCAGGGCACGTACAGAACGTAGTCGGCTGACTCACGGGCCCGTCCCCTACAGGGCGAGCAGTCTCCGGGCTCTTCTGAGACCGCTGTGCGGGCAAGACAAGGACAGCTTTCGAGGTCGACAGCCACAATCCTAGGGTGGCGGTCGCAAGCCTGGACAAGACCTCTCTCCATGGACTTGCCTGTGGGGCCACACCCTACGGCTGGTCCCAACTACTGGTGCGAGCTGCTCCTTAGCGGACGAGGACACAAGACAGCCGGGTCGTTACCGACCGGAGGCAAGGAAGACAGGATAGGCAGGCACAAAGACCAGACGCGCCAAAGGTCGACCACACAAAATAGGCCAGGCGGATGCCTGGCCTTCGAATGCTTGGTGGAGACAATGGGGTTCGAACCCACGACCTCAGGCTTGCAAAGCCCGCGCTCTCCCAGCTGAGCTATGTCCCCGGATTCCCCACTGATGCAATAAACGCCCCAGCGGCGACTCGGCTCACGCTGGGGCGTTTATTATCAAAGAAAGTGGTGGGCCCGACAAGGTTCGAACTTGTGACCTCCCGGTTATCAGCCGGACGCTCTGACCAACTGAGCTACGGGCCCATCCGCAAGAAAGTACAATACGCTCTCTCAACCCCCGTGTCAACGAGAATCTTGAAAAAGTTGACGGCAATCTGGGTACTCCATATGCAGAGTTCGTCTGCGGGGGATTGCGCGGCCCCTGCGGCGCCAATCTGCTATACCGTTGCGAAACACGTTCGGTCTCAAGACACGTTGGGCAACGAGCCCAGGAAGAAGCCAGATGTCACTCGTTCGCTTGGAAATATCATCAGTGGTCGTCGGCGAGGGCACCGTCTCTTCGATGGTGATTCTCAAGCCCCACAGGCGGACGGCTCCCTCGGCGAAGCTCCCCATCCGGATCGGCTCAGTGGAGAGCACGGCGATCAGCATGGGCATCGACGGCTCGCAGCACCACCGTCCCATGACCCACGACCTTCTCAACGACGTGATCGTCTCGCTGGGGGGACGTCTCGTCAGCGTGGTGATCAACGACGTCAGGGGCACGACCTTCTTCGCGCAGCTTCGCATCGTCACCTCTGCCGGAAGCCAGGTCAGCGTGGACGCCAGGCCCTCCGACGCCATCGCGCTCGCGGTCCGCGCTCACGTTCCCATCTTCGCCGAGGAGGAGGTCGTGGACACCGCATCGCTTCCCGACTTCTCGTCCGTCGAGGCCGAGGAGCGCAGGGAGGAGCTCAAGCGCTTCCACGACTTCGTCGAGGGCCTCACCCCCGAAGACTTCGCCCTCGATCGGGGTGACGTCCGCACTGCCGCCGATGGCACCCTCTCGAGGCCCTCTCAGGCCTCCTCGCATGAGCGCACTTCGGGACCGGACGAGCGGGCGAGCGAGCTCGGGCACCCGCGCGAGAAGCCGGGTCAGGACCTCAGGGACGACCTCGCGGACGGCACCAACACGGCCGAGCACCCCGGCTCGTAGGTCCCAGCGGCACGCACGAAGAAGGGGCCCGCCTCCCGTGGAGGCGGGCCCCTTTCCCTTGGGCCGTTCTATGAGCGCGCAGAGGGGGCGCTAGTCCTCGTCGAGGATCTCGGCGTCGTAGTCCTCCTCGCCGCCGATGTCCACGGGCTCGTCCTCGGACGGCGCGGACTTCTCGCCCGCGGCGAGCAGGTCAAGCGAGGCCTGGTTCTCGTCGACCGAGGCGGCCTTGGCGGCCTTCTTCTTGTGGGCGACCATCCTCGCCATGGCGCTCACGTGGTCGCCGTCGATGAGGTTCATGATCTTGACGCCCTGGGTGGCACGACCGAGGCGCGAGACGTCAGTGGCCTTGACGCGAATCATCACGCCCTCCTCGGACACGATCATGAGCTCGTGCTGCGGCCCCACGACGCGGCAGGCCACGAGCTTGCCCTTCTTGTCCGTCATCGCGATGGTGAAGACGCCCTGGCCGCCGCGCTTGTGCTCGGGGTACTCCGAGACGGGCGTGCGCTTGCCGTAGCCGTTCTCGGTCAGCACCACGAGGTCGCCGTTGCCGTTGGTTATCTCCATGCCCAGCATCTTGGCGTCGCCCTTGAGGGTGATGCCGCGGACGCCGGTGGTGTCCCTGCCCATGGGGCGCACGTCGTTCTCGTCGAACATGATCGCCTTGCCGTCGGTCGAGCAGAGGATGACCTTCTCCCGCTCCTTGACGCGGCGCACGTTCACGAGCTCGTCGTTGCCCCTGAGCTTGATGGCGATGAGGCCGTCGCGCCTGGTGACGTCGTAGGCGCTCATGGCGGTCTTCTTCACCATGCCCTCGCGGGTCGCGAACATGAGGTAGGCGTCCTGCGGGAAGTCGCGGGTGCACAGCACGGCCGTGGGGTGCTCGCCCTCGGAGAGGTTGAGCAGGTTGACCAGGGCCGAGCCGCGCGAGGTGCGCGAGCCGAGCGGCAGCTCGTGGACCTTCATGCGGAAGACCTTGCCCTTGTTGGTGAAGAAGAGCACGTAGTCGTGGGTACTCGCGACGAAGAGGTCCTCGACGAAGTCGTTGTCCTTGAGCGAGAGGCCCCTCATGCCCTTGCCGCCGCGGTGCTGCTGGCGGTAGTTGGCCACGGCCAGGCGCTTCACGTAGCCGGAGTGCGTGAAGGTGACGACCATGTCCTCCTCGGCGATGAGGTCCTCGACGTCGAGGTCCTCGGCGCGCTCGACGTTGATCTTGGTGCGGCGGGCGTCCGCGAACCTGTCGGAGATGGCGCGCAGCTCGTCCTTGATGACGCCGAGCAGCTTCTCCGGGTGGGCGAGAAGGTCCTTGAAGTACGCGATCTGCTCGTGCAGCTCCTTGATCTGGGCCACCAGCTCGTCGCGGGCGAGGCCCGTCAGGCGGCGCAGGCGCATCTGCAGGATGGCCTCGCCCTGGACGTCGTCCAGGTCGAAGCGATCGTGCATGCGGCGCTTGGCCTCGGCGTCGTCGCGCGAGGAGCGGATGATGTGGACGATCTCGTCGATGTTGTCCACGGCGACGAGCAGGCCCTCCAAGATGTGGACGCGCTTCTCCGCCTTGTCCAGGTCGTACCTGGTGCGGCGGGTGACGACGTCGACCTGGTGGTCGATATAGCAGCGCAGCATATCGCGCAGGGAGAGCGTGCGGGGCACGCCGTCCACGAGCGCGATGTCGATCACGCCGAAGCTGGTCTGCAGCTGGGTGCGCTTGTACAGGTTGTTGAGGACCACCTGCGGCACGGCGCCGGTCTTGAGGTCGATGACGATGCGCATGCCCTTGCGGTTGGACTCGTCGCGCATGTCCGAGATGCCGTCGATCTTCTTCTCGTTGACCTGCTGCGCGATCTTCTCCTGCAGGAGGCCCTTGTTGACCTGGTAGGGGATCTCGGTCACGACGAGGCGCTGGCGGCCGTTCTTGCGCTGCTCGACGTGCACCTTGGAGCGCACCGTGATGGAGCCGCGACCGGTCTCGTAGGCCTCGCGGATGCCGTCGGTGCCCATGATGATGCCGCCGGTCGGGAAGTCCGGGCCGGGCATGACCCGCATCAGCTCGTCGAGCGTGACGTCGGGGTTGTCGATCATGAGGCAGACCGCGTCCGTGACCTCCTTGAGGTTGTGGGGCGGGATGTTGGTCGCCATGCCGACGGCAATGCCGTTGGAGCCGTTGACCAGCAGGTTGGGGAAGCGCGACGGCAGGACCGAGGGCTCGGAGAGCGACTCGTCGTAGTTGGGCTGGAGGTCGACGGTCTCCTTGCTGAGGTCGGCCAGCATCTCCATGGCGGCGCGCGTCAGCCTGGACTCGGTGTAGCGCATGGCCGCCGGGGGGTCGCCGTCGATCGAGCCGAAGTTGCCGTGGCCGTCGATGAGGGGCAGGCGCATCGAGAAGTCCTGCGCCATGCGGGCCATGGCGTCGTAGATCGAGGAGTCACCGTGCGGGTGGTACTTGCCCATGACTTCGCCGACCGTCCAGGCCGACTTCTTGTGGGGCTTGTTGGGCGTGATGCCCGCCTCGTTCATGGCGTACAGGATGCGCCTGTGGACGGGCTTCAGGCCGTCGCGCACGTCCGGGAGGGCGCGGGCGACGATGACCGACATCGAGTACTCGAGGAAGGAGGTCTTCATCTCGCTCGCCATGTCGGTCGGCTTGAGGGCGCCGCCATGGATGTCCTCGAGGGAGAGGCGGGTACCGGCCTCGTCGGAGATGGTGTGCGAGAGGTTCGCGCCGGCGAGGCTGGGCGCCGGGCCCTCGTCCTCGTCTTCCTCCTCGAGGTCCTCGTCGTCCAGGTCGTCGTCGAAGCCGGGCTCGTCCCCGGAGGCGTCGAGGTCGTCGTCGAGGTCGTCGTAGCCGCCCTCGCCGGCGTCGCCCGAGCCGCCAGACCCGAGGCCGTCCTCGAAGTCGTCGTTGTGTCCGTTGTTGTCTGCCACTGCGAAAACCTTTCTTCAGCGCTCGCTGGCCGCTCCCGACCGAGATGGCCCGGGTCCGGGGTGCGGCTTGTGGCGCGGCCTAGATGTCGAGGAAGCGCACGTCCTTGGCGTGGGTCTGGATGAAGTCCTTGCGCTTCTCGACCGTGGTGCCCATGAGGTCGCTCACCGCTCGCTCCGCCGCCATGGCGTCGTCGATGTTGACCTTGAGCATGATGCGGTTCTTGGGGTCCATGGTCGTGGACCAGAGCTGCTCGGGGTCCATCTCGCCCAGGCCCTTGTAGCGCTGGACGGTGTAGCGGCTGGAGTCGGGGAACTTGCGCGCCTCGACGGCGAGCTCCTCGTCGGAGTACAGGTACATGCCGCGCTTCTTGCCCTTGGGCTTGAGCTGGTAGAGGGGCGGCTGCGCCACGTAGATGTAGCCCGCCTCGATCATCGGCCGCATGTAGCGGTAGAAGAAGGTGAGCAGCAAGATCCTGATGTGGGCGCCGTCGACGTCGGCATCCGTCATGATCACGATCTTGTGGTAGCGTGCCTTGTTGATGTCGAACTCCTGGTCGACGCCGGTGCCGATGGCCGTGATCAGGCTCTGGATGGTCTCGGAGGAGAGCGCGCGGTGCTCCTGGACGCGCTCGACGTTCAAGATCTTGCCCCTCAGCGGGAGGACGGCCTGGATAGAGCGGTCGCGCGCCATCTTGGCCGAGCCGCCTGCCGAGTCGCCCTCGACGATGAAGAGCTCGGTCATCTCCGCGTCGCGCACGGAGCAGTCAGCGAGCTTGCCGGGCAGGCTCGCGCTCTCGAGCAGGCCCTTGCGGCGGGTCGCCTGGCGTGCCTTCTGGGCGGCCATGCGGCCGCGGGCGGCGGCGGAGGCCTTCTTGAAGATCTCCTTCGCCTGGTTAGGGTGCTCCTCGAGGTACTCGGCGAGCTGCTGGCTCACGATCTTGTTGGTGAGCGAGCGGATGTAGGAGTTGCCGAGCTTGGCCTTGGTCTGCCCCTCGAACTGCGGGTCGGGGAGCTTGACCGAGATGACCGCCGTGAGGCCCTCGCGCACGTCGTCGCCCGTGAGGTTGGGGTCCTTCTCCTTGAGGAGCTTCTTGGTGCGCGCGTAGTCGTTCAGGGTCTTGGTCAGCGCGGTGCGGAAGCCCTCGAGGTGCATGCCGCCCTCGTCGGTATAGATGTCGTTGGCGAAGGTCAGCACCTGCTCGCTGTAGCCGGTGTTCCACTGCATGGCCACCTCGACCTCGCCCTTGCGGGCGACGGGCGTGTCGGGCGTGGTGCGGTCCTCGATGTAGATGGGCTTCGAGAGGCCGGGGAGGATGGTCTTCTCGGTGTTGAGGAACTTGACGAAGTCCACGATGCCGCCCTGGTAGCAGAACTCGTCCACGCGGGGCGTGAGCTCGCGCTCGTCGGTGAGGACGATCTTGAGGCCCTTGTTGAGGAAGGCGGTCTCCTGCAGGCGGTCGTGCAGGGTGTCGTAGTTGTAGACCGTCGTGTCGAAGATCTCGTCATCCGGCCAGAAGGTGACCGTGGTGCCGGTGGCCTTGCTCGTACCGACCTTCTGCATCTTCTTGGTCGTCTTGCCGCGCGAGAACTCCATCTCGAAGATGCCGCCGTCGCGCTTGACGCTCACGACGAGGCGCTTCGAGAGCGCGTTGACGACCGAGACGCCGACGCCGTGCAGGCCGCCGGACACCTTGTAGGCGGCATTGTCGAACTTGCCGCCGGCATGCAGGACGGTGAGGACGACCTCGAGCGTCGGGATCTTCTTCTGGGGATGGGGCGCTACGGGGATGCCGCGGCCGTTGTCCTCGACGGTGACCGAGTTGTCGGGGTGGACGGTCACCTTGATCTTGGTGCAGAAGCCCGCCAGCGCCTCGTCAACGGAGTTGTCGACGATCTCCCACACGAGGTGGTGCAGGCCGGTCGTGGAGGTGGAGCCGATGTACATGCCCGGGCGCTTGCGGACGGGATCGAGGCCCTCGAGGACCTTGATGCTGCTCGCGCCGTAGTCGTCTGTCTTCTCTGCCACAGGATTCCTCTCTCATAGCGACGCCGCGCGGTAGACGCGCGGCCCTCCCATTCTAGTCCACCGCGGCTCACAAGCCTAGGCCGGACGCGTTTTAGGGGATCTCTGGGCACAAACCACATCTCAGAGCCTTGCAGAGGCGTTCTCAGACACTGTCAGCTATCTTGCGGCTCTTTTGCCTTCTGGCGCATGAACGAGAATCTCACGGCGCGAGAGACGCTTTCCTTGAGGGGCTCCGGCACGTCGGCCACAAGGTCTTGTACCCGCGCCTCCTCGGCCGGCGTGAGGCGGGGGAGGGGCTTGGGGGCGCAGGGCTCCTCCCGCCTCTCCCGGTCGGAGACGAACCTGCGCTTGGAGAGGCGGAACTCCACCCCCGAGACCGCGTAGCCGAAGTTCGCGAGGCGCGCGAGGTAGATCTCGCGGCGCGCGGTGAAGTCCGTGAGGCGCGAGCTCGAGTCGACGTAGACCCCGAGTACGGGGTCGGCGCCGGCCGAACGACCCTGCCTGAGGTAGACCCCGGTCGTGTGCTTGCGCTCCACCACCCCGTTGCAGCCGTACCAGGCCGCGGCGGCGCGCTGGGCGTCGCTCAGGTGCCCGCCGAACTCGCCACCGAGGTAGCGTCGCAGGACGTCGCCCGCGCTCGACGCCGCGTCGCGCGCACGCTCGGCGCGCTGGGCCCTCACGACCTCGGCCGAGGGGGCGAGGTTCCACTCCCCCTCCCGCGCTCGCCTACCCGCCATAGCGGACCACCTCCGCGCCCTCGAGCAGGGACTCGGGGAAGTAGCCGAGGTTGGTCGTGGTGACCACCGTCTGGATCCCGCCCCGCACGAACCTGGTGACGGCGTCGCGCCGGCTGGCGTCCAGCTCGCTCATCACGTCGTCGAGCAGGAGCAGGGGCTTCTCGCCCAGGACCTCCTCGGCGATGGCGACCTCGGCCATCTTCCAGGCCAGGACGATGGAACGCTGCTGGCCCTGGCTGCCGAACGAGCGGGCGTCCCGGCCGTCGAGGGTGAAGGCTATGTCGTCGCGCTGGGGCCCCACGCTCGTCTGCTGCCGCCGCAGGTCGTGCGCGCGGGCCTCGGCGAGGCGGGCGGAGAAGAGCGCGCAGACCTCGCCCCTCTCCGGCGCGGCGGGGTCGCCGGGCAGCTCGCCCAGGCTGCACTCGTAGGCGCAGTCAAGCTCGTCCGAGCCGCCGACCTGGGCGTATATCTCCCTGAGGTGGGCCCTCAGGCGGTAGAAGAGCTTGAGACGGGCCACGAGGAGGGCGGCGCCGCCCGTGGCGACCGATGCGTCCCAGGCGTCCAGGAGCGCGAGGTCCGGCGCGTCCTCCTTGAGGAGGCGGTTGCGCTGCTCGACCGCATGGGCATACGCCTGTGCGAGCTTCCTGAAGCCGGCGTTGGCCTGCGCCCCGAAGGCGTCGAGCTCGTCGCGGCGCCAGCGGGCGCCCCGCTTCACGAAGGAGAGGTCATCGGGGCAGAAGAGCACGCTCATGAGCGTGGCGGAGAGGTCGGCCGGGCGGCACTTCTTGCCGTTCCTGAGGAAGCTCCGCCTCCTCTCGCCGATCTCGCACGCGACGTCTATGACGCGGCCGTCCCCCTCGAGGCGCGCGGAGATCCTCGCCCCGGGCGCGCCGTCCATGATGAGGTCGGCGGCCCGGGGGTGGCGAAACGACATGCCCGAGGTAAGCATCTGGAGCGCCTCGACGGAGTTGGTCTTGCCCGTCGCGTTGGGGCCCACGAGGACGGTCAGACCGTCCGCGAGCTCGAGGTCCCTCTCGGAGAAGTTCCTGAAGGAGCGCATCCCCAGGCTCCGCACCTTGAGGCCCAAGCCTACATCCTCACGGGCATGAGCAGGTAGAGGTAGTTGATGCTCGCGTACGACTTGAAGATGGCCGGCTGCATGGCGCTCATCAGCTCGAGCGAGATGTCCTTCTCGCCCGTCGCCGCGTTGACGCAGTCGAAGACGTAGTGGTAGTTGAGGGCGATGGACATGCTCTGCCCCTCGACCTCGGCGGGGACCGTCTCGGTCGACTCGCCCTGGTCGGGGGAGCTCGCGGAGAGCTTGACGATGCCGCCGTCGGCGTCCACGTCGAAACGGACCGACGGGTTGGCGAGCGCGATGACGGAGACGCGCTTGAGGGCGGCGGCGAGGCCGGTGACGTCCACCTTGACCGAGGTCGTGCAGCCCTTGGGGAGGAGCTGCTTGTAGTTGGGGAAGTTGCCCTCGATCCTGCGGGCGACGTAGGTGGTGTTGCCGAAGGAGAAGACCACCTGGCTGCCAGTGGTGCCGATGAGGAGGCGCTCGGTCATCGAGGGGATGGAGAGGGCGTCGTGGAAGACCGCACCGGGGACGATGGCCGTGAAGGCCGCGTCGGTCGAGGAGGTCTCCGTGTTGGAGTCGCAGACGGCAAGGCGGTAGGAGTCGGTCGCGACCAGGCGGATGACGTTGTTCTCGACGGTGAGCAGCACGCCGGAGAGGATCGGGCGGGAGGTGTCCCTGCTCGTGACCTTGTAGACCTTGTCGACCATCTTGGTCAGCAGGTCGCTCGGGAGCTCGACGGAGTTCTCGAGCTCGAAGGTCGGGAACTCGGGGAAGTCCTGCGGGGCGAGGGTGTTGAGGCGGAAGTGCGACTTCTCGCAGGCGATGGTGCAGGTGCGGTCGTCAGCCTCGAAGCTCACCGCCGCGTCGGGCAGCGTCTTGACGATGTTGGCGAGGATCTTGCCGGAGACGACGGTCTCCCCCGGCTCCTCCACGTCCGCCGCGATGCTGTGGCGGATGGATATGTTGAGGTTGGTGGACTGGAACTCGAGCGTGCCCTCCTCCGCCTTGACGTAGATGCCCGAGAGAATGGGCAGGGTGGAGTTGGAGCCCATGCCCTTGGAGACGACCCCGAGAGCCCGCTCGAGGGCGGACTGGCTGACTATGAACCTCAATGCCTTCATCCTCCTATTATTTGTTCTTCTTTAATAATAAAGAGATAGCGATAGTAATAGGTCTTGTCGAAAAGTAGAAAACTCAGCGTCTGCCCAGGTGGGCGGCCATTTTATGACGTCTGTGCATTCGTCCTCCGCTCAACGCTTTCACCTTGTCGTCGGATGTTGAAAACCTCCTTCTACACGACCTTGCGCCTTTTCCGCGCTCGTTGAAAGGATTTCTTCCGGGTTTTCAACATCCCTCGATGCCCCCGTTCCCTTGCGGCCCTACTCCGTGATGCTCTCCCTGATGCGGGCGATGCGGTCCGCGAGCAGCCGGTCGCTCTTGGAGAGCTCGTCTATCACGCCGATGCTGTGCTTGATCGTGGCGTGCGTCCTGTTGCCGAAGCGCTTCCCGATGTCGGCGAGGGTGTTGTCGGTCAGCTCGCGCGTGAGCCAGATGGCGACGTGGCGCGGCTCCATGAGCTCCTTGTTGCGCTTGCCGCCGACGAGGTCGGCGTGCGAGATGTCGTAGTCCTTCTCGACCGCCTTCTGGATCTGCTCGACCGTCACGATCTTCTGGCCCGAGGGCCACTTCTGGCTCGCGAGCTGCACGACGTCCTCGCGGTTGAGCGAGCCACCCTGGGACTGGTGCTGGTAGGCGAGCATCAGGCAGGACTGCACGAAGCCCTCGATCACGCGGATGTTGGTGCCTGCGCGCTCGGCCATGAGCTTGCGCATGTCTGGCGCGATGTCCGCGTCGAGCCCCGGGACGCCCTCGCGGCGCGAGTCCTCGCGCATCCTCTCGTAGAAGGTGTCGATGAGCTCGAGCTTGAGCTCGTAGTCCGGGACCTGGATGCCGATGGTGAAGCCTGAGTCGAGGCGGCTCGTCACGCGCTCGTCGAAGCGCGAGGTCCCGCCGACGCCGAGCTCGGAGGGGGTGCGGTCCGCGGCCATCACGATCTGCTTTCCGTGCCCCACCAGGTAGTTGAAGGTGTCGAAGAAGAAGCCGATCGTGCCACCGGCCGTCGACATGCCCTGGATGTCGTCGATGATCAAGACGTCGATGTTGTGGTAGTTCTCCGCCAGCGCCTCTGCGGCGCCGGCCCGAGCGTTCTTCATGGCCTTGGAGTAGTCGTCGATGAAGTCGGTCGCGACGCGGTAGACGCACGTGCGCGACGGGTCGTTGACGGCGATGTAGTTCTGGATGGCGCGCAGCAGGTGCGTCTTGCCGAGTCCGCTCTTGCCGTAGATGAAGAGCGGGTTGTAGTTCATGTTCTGGCCGTTGGCGACCTGCTTGGCGGCGTCGAGCGCAAACTTGTTCTGGGGGCCCTCTACGAAGCGGTCGAAGGTGAGCTTGGAGTCCGCCTCGGTGATCTGCTCGACGAGCGGGTTGGCGGCAACCCGGCCTTCCCCGGTCGCCGAAGGCGCGCCCGCGGGCGAGGAGGACGTGGGGGTCGCAGCACTGCCCGGGGCGGGGGAGGTGGCCACCGGCGCGGCGGGACCTGCGGGCGGCTGGGGTGCGCCTGCCTGCTGCGCGGGCGCGGAGGCGACCCGAGCGGCAGGGTCGTGCCTCGTCGCGCTGTTCCAGCTGTCGACCTCGGCGCGCGAGAGCTCCGAGTGGGTGGCCAGCGGCCTGTGCTCGCGCTCCTGGCCGATCTCGACGGCGAGGGAGAGCCTCATGAACGCGACCTGCTCGACGCAGGCCTCGACCTCGGGCGCGAACTTGGCGACGGTCCTCTGGACGAAGCGGGACGAGGTGGAGATGTGGAGCGCCTCGTCGTCGAGGCTGGTCGCGGAGCAGCTCTGCAGCATCGCGAGGGTCGCGGGCGGCAGGTTCTTCTCCGCGAGGAGGTCAAGCACGTCCTCCCACAGAGCCTCTGCGTCCGATTCGTTCGTTGGGTCCATGCGCGCCCCTGACCTCCGGTGCCCCTCCGGCTACGTTCCTCTTGTTGAAAACCTCGCCGCGAGGCAAGGGAATCAACAGTATATGATGAAAACTTCCCGCCGCGGGCGTTGACGGCGTTGAAATGTGGGAAGTCGCCATCGGGCCGAGGGGCGCCGGCAGCCTAGGCGAGGGGGTGGCTCTCGACGAAGGCCCGCCCCATCCCCGTGAGGCGCCTCTTCTGGCCGTCCTTCTTGATCAGGCCGTCCTCCTCGAGTTGCTTGAGCTCGCGCGTCCAGGTGGGCTGCGACTCGCCGTAGGCCCTCTGGAGGTCGCTCGGGCCGACGGACCCGTTGTGAGCGAGGTAGGCGAGGGCGGCGCGCCCGCGTGCGGTGAGTCTGACCCACGAGAAGGGGTCCGGGCCGGCCGCCGCCGGGGTGGCGGGTGACGGGGGCACCTCCGCACCGGGCGCCGGGGACGCCTGGCGCTGCTGGTAGGGAGCCTGGGCCGGGGCGGGCTCGGGCGCGTCGCCAGCAGGCTGGGGGTATCCCGGCTGTGGGTAGGCGCCCTGCGGGTAGGTGGCCTGGGGGTAGCCCGGCTGCCGGTAGTCCCCCTGCGGGTATCCCGCCTGCGGATACCCTGGCTGTGGGTATCCGGCCTGCGGATACGGCTGCTGGCCCCAGGGCTGCTGCGCACCGCCTGCCTGGTTCCATCCCTGAGGCGGCCAGCCGCCCTGGTTCCCCGCGGCCGCAGCCGGCTGCTGGCCAAAGGGGTAGGCTCCCGCGGCGGGCTGGGAGGGGTAGCCCGGCGCCGGCTGGTACGGATAGGGCGAGAAGCCCATCTCGCCCGCCGCCTGCTCGCCCGGCTGGCCTTGCTGACCGGGCGCCTGCGGAGCGAGCGCGCCCGCCTGCGCGCCACCGTGGTCGCCGCGAGGCTTGGTTGAGATGGTGACGACGGTCCCCTGGGAGATGTTGTCCTCGACGGTCAGCGAGCCGCCCTTGTCCTCCATGTACTGCTGGACGTAGGGGAGGCCCGAGCCGACGCCGCGGATGTAGCGCTTCATCTCCTCGGTCGCGGAGCTGGTGCCGTACTCGAGCGCGCGGTCCTTCTCCTTGATGCCGGGGCCCTGGTCGGAGAACCTGATCGTGTTGCCGGAGTCCAGGATCGAGATGGTCGGCTCGATGAAGTAGGCGTGGATGAAGTTCTCGACGATCTCTCGGATGACGGTGAAGGGGATGGTGCCGCCCTGCTCGTGGGAGAGGCTCGTGACCTGCTTCGTGATCTCCTCGAGGTAGGAGCGGACGTCCTTGGGGTCGACGATGACAACGCGGGGCGCGGCCGCGGCGTCGTCGTAGACCGCGATGCGGGCGGGGAAGTCCACCTCGCTCGCGGTGAGGGCGCGCCTCGCCCCGCCTCCCGGCGCTTCGGGGGCGGGTCCGGCCCCGGGCGCGAAAGCGCCAGCCCGAGCCGGCGCCGCGCCCGCGCCCGTCTGCTCGCCGCCGCCCTGGGTCGGTGGCGTGGCGGGATCGCCCGCGCCATCGGGATCGTTGTCGACGAACGGGTAGAACGGCCTGGCCATCACCGCCTCCTTTGCGTGCTTGGTACTTTTCGACATTCGTTCAACGAATGAAGAAAACCTTTCAGAAGAAAATTTCAGTGGAAGAAAGTTTTCAACAGTGGGTGAAAGAATGTCGATAAGTGCGTTGAATCGAACGTGTCGGGCTGAAAGATTCTACCACCGGACGAGAAATTACCTTGTCAGGCGGCAAGTCTATTCAACTCTAGGGCAAAGATTTCTTTCACGGGCGCACGGGTGAAAGAATCCTTCACGGGAGCTTTCCGCGGCGGGCGCCTGGTGATATGAGCGGCTCGGAGGAGGTGAACCCCGCGCCGACGGGCCCTCGGATGGTTTGGCCTCCG
The DNA here is from genome assembly GCF_036408855.1 of Olsenella absiana. Classification (NCBI taxonomy): domain Bacteria; kingdom Bacillati; phylum Actinomycetota; class Coriobacteriia; order Coriobacteriales; family Atopobiaceae; genus Olsenella; species Olsenella absiana. Next base: position 124,006 of record NZ_JAZGJQ010000005.1, on the reverse strand, counting down.
GCTTGCGCACTACGGAGCTCGGGCCGCTGGATCTCTGCAGGGCTCGGCGCATACTTTGTGATTCACGAGACTACCTTTGCCAAGGCGCCCGACTTTCGCGTACTATGAGTAGAGTTTGCAGAATTGCCCAGTTGAAATTGACAGCGGCCTCAGGTGGCCCATACAATCTGAGGGCTCAGAACTGGACATTGGTATTATCCCAGGAGGATTCGAGATGAAGCGTACGTATCAGCCCAACAAGAGGAAGCGCGCTAAGACCCACGGCTTCCGTGCTCGCATGGCTACCAAGGGCGGCCGTCTGGTCCTCGCCCGCCGCCGCGCCAAGGGCCGCAAGAAGCTCACCGTTTAGGAACCAAATGGAGACCATCAAATCCAAGAAGGAATTTGAGAGGGTCTTCTCTGGTGGTAGGCGCTATAACCATCGGCTTGTACGCATAACAGTTCTCAGGGTGAGCGAAGGCGGCTTGAACAAAGTCGCCTTTGTTGCACCTAAGAGGCTTGGCAATGCGGTTTTCAGGAACAGGTGCAAAAGGGTTCTACGTGCGGCGGCGTACGAGTGTGGCCTTCCGTCAGAGGATGCGAGCATAATCATGTTTGCAACAAAGGCAACACACGGAGCGTCATCCGTCGAGGTTGCTTATGCGCTCTCTCAGCTCCTCCGCAAGGCGGGCGTGAGATGCGATGGGGACTGACGGCAAGGGTTTTGTCGCAAGGGCCTTCATGCTCCTGATACGTGGGTACCAGCGCTTTATTTCACCTATTCTCCCGGACTCGTGCATCTACTCGCCGACTTGCTCCCAGTACGCGATAGAGGCGATTTCGAAGTACGGGGCGGCGAAGGGTACATGGCTCGCCCTTAGGAGGATCCTGAGGTGCAACCCCTTTCACCGCGGTGGATATGATCCCGTTCCCTAGAGAAAGAGTGGCTCGGACACCATGTGGGATTGGTTTATTAACTTCCTGAGCGGCATCCTCGCCGGACTGCAGGGCATCTGCGGAGACTGGGGTCTCGCCATCGTCATCCTGACGGTGATCATCCGGATCCTCATCATGCCCCTCATGACGAGGTCTACCGCCTCCTCCGCGAAGATGCAGGCGCTCCAGCCGAAGCTCATGGAGATTCAGCAGCGCTACGCCGATGACCCTCAGAGGCAGTCTGAGGAGCTGCAGAAGTTCTACGCCGAGAACAAGTTCAACCCGCTCGGTGGTTGCCTGCCCCTCATCCTCCAGATGCCGGTCTTCTTTGCGCTCTTCAGCGTAACCCGCGATCACATTCCCGTAGACGCGACGCTTTACGGCTTCATCGAGCTCGGACAGTCCCCGGCCAACGTCATGGCGACTAACGGTTGGGCCGCTGCGCTGCCCTACCTCGCCCTCGTGATTCTCGATGGCGTCCTCACCTTCATCCCCATGGTGCTCCAGTCTCGCCAGAACTCGGACTCCGAGCAGGCGAGGCAGTCCCTGATCATGGGTGGCGTCATGTCGGTCTTCATTCTCTGGTTCGCGTGGAGCATCAACTCCGGCGTCCTGATCTACTACGTGACCTCCGCCGTCTGGCAGGTCGTCCAGCAGCAGATCGTGACCAAGCGCGTCACCGAGAAGGTTAAGGCTGAGACCGAGGCGAAGCTCGCGGCGGATGCGGTCAAGGTCGACGTGGTCCGCAAGGAGCGTAAGGCGCGCCCCCGCAAGAAGAAGTAGGGTACGGCAGAGAATGCAAGGTGGGGCATGGCGTGCATGTTGCGTCATGCCCCTTGAATTTGAATCCTGGAGGTAACACATGGAGGACGAGGGCATCACCTCCTCGGTGAGCGAAGGGGCACAGGAGACGACGGAGGCTGCGGCCGACGACGCCTTTGCTGAGATTCGCGAGCACTATGCGGCGACCAAGGAGCTGACCGAGGAAGAGACGGACAAGATCGCGGATGTCGCGGTCGGATACCTGAGGGACATCCTCGGGTTCTTCGGCGAGGACAAGTCGTCCATCGACGAGTACGACGGCGACGAGGGCGAGCTCATACTCGACATCAACGGCGGGAACCTCGCGGTCCTCATCGGGCGCCACGGCCGCACGCTCGATGCGCTGCAGATGGTCCTCTCCTCCCTGATGAGCAGCAACCTCAAGTTCCACTACCCCGTCGTCGTAGACATCGAAGGCTATAAGAGCCGTCGCAAGGATAAGGTCCGCACCATCGCGCTCTCTGCCGCCGCCCGTGCGAAGCGGCAGGGGAGCGCAGTCTCCCTGGCGCCGATGAACGCCTACGAGCGCAGGCTCGTGCACATTGCGCTTGTGGACGATGACGAGGTGGCGACGCATTCCGAGGGGGAGGACCCTGACCGTTACGTAGTTATCACCCCGGTCAAGTAGCTTCTCGCCGCGGTAGCTCTTCTCAGAACCGTACGTGGGCCCCTGGCAGTCCGAAGCCTTCGCGAGGACATGCCGGGGCCCTTTCTATGCGTCGGCAATCTAAGGCACGTCGTTCTTGTGGCGCCTCGAGGGGCGGGGACCGTTGTGCCTCCGACAACTTGGTATCCTCGGATAGCGCTTAGCTACGTTGTCCGCTCGTGGGATAGGGGGTCGCATGGACCTGGAAGAGGGGATCGAGAAGCTCGCGGACGCTGCGAGTGGCTACGGCATATCCTTGACTCGAGATCAGGCCGAGAAGCTCGTCGGACACCTGTGCCTCGTGGAGGAAAAGAACAAGGTAGTCAACCTGACGAGAATCGTGGACGATCGTGACGCGCTCATCCTGCACATCCTTGACTCGCTTCTCCTTGCCTCCAGGCTTGACGAGGCACCAGAGGGGGCCTTCCTGGACATAGGTACCGGGGCGGGCTACCCCGGCCTTCCGCTCGCTGTGGTCACGGGCAGGCGAGGAGTGCTCGTAGACTCCGTTGGTAAGAAGGTGAACGCCGTACGGGGCTTCATCGACGAGCTCGGCCTCGCTGAGCAGGTCGAGGCCCGGCACGTCCGCGTTGAGGAGCTCGCAAAGGTACAGAAGGGGGCTTATGCGGCCGTGGTCGCGCGCGCCGTCGCACAAGTGAATGTGCTTGTCGAATATGCCACACCTTTTCTCTGTAAGGACGGACTGCTGGTCATCGCCAAGGCGAGGCCCGATGAGGACGAGATTCTCGCCGGAAACAAGGCGGCGGCGATATGCGGGCTTCGGCCGGTTGCCCTTGACGAGTATGAGCTGCCGGAGGGCCTGGGTCACAGGGAGGTTCTCACCTACAGAAGGGTCGGAAGCCCGAAGGTAAAGCTACCTCGCAAGACTGGGATGGCAAGCCATCAGCCGCTTGGTGTCTAGGGGACGCTCCGCATTAGCTCGCATGCAGAGCGTCCTCCTCATGAGAGGCGCGTTACCCATGCAGTTCGTGAGTTCTCAAGCTCAGCCTGGGTACAGAGGCCATGTGCTGATCGTCAGGAGGCCGGCTAGACCGTCTCCACTGAGCCCCTGAGGTGTCGGCTGGCCTTCTCCCGAGCACGCACGTGAGCGTGTTTCACGTGAAACAGGAATGTGGAACGTGCCGGTTGGCACGATTCGCGTGTGCTCCCATCCTCCCACACTCTACGTTGCCTAGGCTGCCCATGGATTGGCAATAGGTTGAGGAAGCCTGGGGACGGTCACGAGATGACCTGCCGCGTCCTAGAAGTATCAAACTAGGGTGGTCGCCTCTTCAGGGCATCGGACTAAGGGGTGGCCGAATATCGACAAGATCATGCCTCCATACCCACCATGCTGACGAGCATGGTTCGAGTTCCCGTAATGTGGCGCGAATCAAGGGATAGGGGCGGGAAGCTCCTGTTTAGGAGTCGATACGCTGAGTCACGGTCGACCTGACCGTGGGACGGTGTCAACGTCATGCTTCCTTAGGATACGTGATTCACGTGAAACATTTTCGCGCGGCGTGGGCGATGAGGGCGCCTTTGTTGTCCCGATACGTGGTGATACTTGCACGTGTTAGGCATGAAATCGCGGCCGTGCCGGCAGAAAGTGACAAGCATCTCGTTCTGGAACTCGGGCTCTTCGAGCGTGTAAAGTAGAGCATCCGATAGCCATGATGCGAAGCGAACAGGGGAGGAAGACGTGGGATACACAGGGACCAAGAGGGCGCTACCGCAACGAGACTCCCAGGTAATCGCCATCATCAACCAGAAGGGTGGAGTCGGGAAGTCTACGACTGCGGTCAACCTCTCCGCCGCGCTCGGAGAATCAAAGAAGAAGGTCCTCGTCATAGACTTCGACCCGCAGGGCAACGCGACGAGTGGCTTTGGAATCGAGAAAGAAAGCCTTCATGGAGACGTCTATGACGCGCTTTCCGGTCGCTGCGGTCTCCAGGACGTCATCCTCGATACCATCGAGCCAACGGTCTTCATCGCTCCATCGACAATCTCGCTTGCTGGTGCTGAGATCGAGCTTGTGACGATGGAGGACAGGGAGACGGTCCTCAAGCGCCTGATAGCACCAGTGCGCGACGAGTTTGACTACATCTTCATCGACTGTCCTCCATCGCTCGGGGTGCTGACGCTAGACGCTCTCGTAGCCGCCGACTCTCTGCTCATTCCGATTCAATGTGAGTTCTATGCGCTCGAGGGGCTGACCAAGCTCCTCGAGTCGATGAAGATGGTTAAGTCACGCCTGAATCCCGATCTTGAGATCTTCGGCGTCCTTATGACCATGTTTGACGCCAGGACGACCCTCTCAAAACAGGTCGTGGACGAGGTGCAGACGTACTTTGGTAAGAAGGTCTTCAAGACCGTCATTCCACGCAACGTAAAGCTCTCGGAGGCGCCTAGCCACGGACTCCCGATCAACCACTACTCTCGCATGAGCCGTGGTGCCCTGGCGTATGGGAAGCTGGCGAAAGAGGTGGTACGACGTGGCTAAGCACAGCGGTCTTGGACGGGGCCTCGAGTCGCTGCTGGGAGAGACTGCTGGAGAGGTCGGCACGCTCGAGGCTGGCCAGGCGGAGATTCCACTCGATGAGATCCGGGTGAACCCAAACCAGCCGCGCAAGCTCTTCGACGATGCGGCTCTTGACGAGCTTGCGGATTCGATTCGTCAGAACGGCCTCATCCAGCCTATCGTCGTGCGCAGGCATGTCGACGGATATGAAATAGTGGCGGGTGAAAGACGCTATCAAGCATCACGACGGGCAGGACTCATGACAGTGCCCGCAATCGTGAGGGATGTCAGCGATGAGGACATGCTCAAGATTGCCCTGATCGAGAACCTACAGCGAGAAGATCTCAACCCCATCGAGACCGCGATGGGCTATCACAGGCTTATCGAAGAAAATGGGTTGAGGCAGCAGGACCTCGCGGACCTGATCTCTCGTTCGCGTTCCTCCATTGCGAATTCCCTACGGCTGCTCGAACTGCCCGAGGGAATCCAGGAGTTGCTACGGGCTGGGAAGCTCACGCCTGGTCATGCTCGTGCGATCCTCTCGGTCGACGGGGAGGAGAATCGCATGAGTCTGGCAGAGAGGGTCGTGCGAGAGGGGCTCTCGGTTCGTCAGACAGAAAAGCTTGCTTCGTGGATTTCTGTCCAGGCGAGCGAGGGAGAGAAAGAGACCGAGACCAGGAAGGTTAGACCCGCGGCCTACGCTATCGCCGAACGGAGACTGCGCGACGTGCTGAAACTGCCGGTCGCCGTGCGTCGGGTGCGGGGCAAGAACAAGCTTGAGATTCAGTTCGAGGACGAAGGTCAGCTGTCGGCACTCATCTCACTCCTTACTTCTGCGGAGGGGGATTCGGGGTTCGATAAGGACGAGTAGTTAAGCGGTTTAGGGCTTGGACGGTATGACGGAGGTGTCAACAGTGGGCATCAAGGCAATTGGTAGGACGATGGCGGTATCGGTGGCCATGGCGGGTGTGGGGTACCTGGCATATACGTATGCGATACCTGCCGAGAAGAAGGTTGAGCTCGAGACCAGGTTTGCTGAAGCAAAGTCTCGGGCTCATGAGATCGTAGAGGCGGTCAGGCCGTACGTCGACCAGATGGTACACCCCTCTCCGGCAGACCACAGCAATAGGGAAGCGACCATTCGGCAGTGGGAGACGCTCGGATACTGACCTCCAACAAAGACGCCCATGATGCGAACGTTTTAAGCGCGGCTGGCTACAGGGCCAGCCGCGCTTCTCCGTGGTACGGATGATGCGACGTAGATGCTAATCGACGTTTCACGTGAAACACCGCGAGGTCGACTGAAAGTCGGCCTCGCGGTGTTGTTCGCTTCGTTTGTAGTACGACTGTGACCGGGCTTTACCGTCGAGCCAAAGGGAGGTGCGGTCCGAAGAACGCCCCGTCTTACGAACGCAGTACCTTCTGGCTAAGCTGACCACAGGCGGCGTCGATGTCTGCGCCACGCGAGTTGCGGACGGTTGCCTCCACGCCGACGTTGGCGAGCCGTCGTACGAACTCGTCGGCCCGCTCGTCGGTAGAGGGCTGGAACTTGGAGTGAGGGATTGCGTTTAGCTTGATGATGTTCACGTGCGCCAGGGTTCCGCGACAGAAGTCACAGAGGTACTGAAGCTCCTCGTCACTATCGTTGATGTCCTTGATGAGAGCGTACTCGTACGTGGGCCTACGCCCCGTCTTGTCGACGTATTCGCCCATGGCGTCATACAGATGCATCAACGAGTACTTCTTGACGCCGGGCATGAGGTAGTCACGGGTCCTCTGCACCGCAGAGTGCAGGGAGACGGCCAGGGTGAACTGCTCGGGCTCCTTTGCGAAGCGAAGGATCATCGGAATGACTCCACAGGTCGACACGGTGAGGTGACGAGCGCCGATGCCCGCCCCATCAGGGGAGTTGAGGCGACGTAGGGCCTCGAGCGTGTTGTCGTAGTTCATGAACGGTTCGCCCTGACCCATGAGTACGACAGATGTCACACGGGTGTTGAAGTCGTCGCGGACGTGCATGACCTGCTCGTAGATCTCTCCTGCGGTGAGGGAGCGGGTGAGCCCAGCGGCACCAGTAGCACAGAAGGCGCACCCCATGGCGCAGCCCGCCTGGGTCGACGCACAGACGGCAAGACGGTTCTTCGTGGGCATGCCGACGCACTCCACGGCAGTCGAATCCGGGAAGCGAAGGAGGTACTTCTTGCTGCCATCAATGGAGGTCTGGGCGGCAACCTCCTCCACGCCACCGAGGGAGGCGACCTCGCCGAGCTTCTGCCTCAGGGTCTTGGGGAGGTTGGTCATGTCGTCGAAGGAGCTTGCGTTCTTCTCCCAGACCCATTCCTCGATCTGCTTGACGCGGAACTTGGGCTGCCCAAGCTCGGCGACGAGCTCGACGATCTCGCCATGGCTCATCGAATGGAGGTCGCGCTTGCGGCGCACGGTCGGCTGGGACGGCTTGTTGTCGTCTACTGTCGTCATGTTATTTTGCCCTTGTCTATTTGTGTACCAAAACGAGGAGTATCCTGTTTTCGCAGGTAATCATGTAAACGAGTCTAGCGCACACGTGTTGCGCTCAAGGAGTCATGACATGTCAAGCACGGACGTTACACGATACAAGGTGGCTGTCCTCGCTGGCGGATGGTCTGACGAGCGAGAGATCTCCCTCGAGACTGGCCGTGCGGTCGAGACCGCACTGCACGAGGCCGGCTTCGAGTCCGTCGAGCTTCTCGACGTCGCCTCCGACAGCTTCCTCTCGGACTTCTCCAACGGCGGATTCGACGTAGCCTTCATCGCCATGCATGGCCGCTATGGTGAGGATGGTTGCGTCCAGGGGCTCTGCGAGATAATGCATATGCCTTATACGTTCTCGGGCGTGCTGGCCTCTGCACTGGCGACTGAGAAGGACGCTGCGAAGGTCATGTACCGCAACGCGGGCATCCCGACTCCTGAGGGCGTCGACATCGAGGCGGACGACGAACTGACCGAGGAGCTTCTCGATGAGATAGTCGAGAAGTACGGTCTTCCCCTCTTCGTGAAGCCTGCCTGCAATGGCTCTAGCTATGGCATCACCAAGGTCACCGAGCGCGCCCAGCTCGACGCCGCCATCGAGAAGGCGCGTGAGGAGGGCGACAACGTGCTCGTGGAGACGTGCGTCGTAGGAACGGAGATCACCGTTCCTGTCATCGGCAACGATGACCCGCAGGCCCTCCCGATCGTCGAGATCGTGACCGGCGCAGACTTCTACGACCTCAAGGTGAAGTACGAGCCCTCCTCGCTGCACCACGTCATTCCCGCCCGCCTCGAGTCGGGCGTCTATGCGAAGGCGCAGAAGTATGCCGTCAAGGCACACGAGGCGCTCGGCTGTCGGGGGTGCTCGAGGAGCGACTTCATTGTCACGGAGGATGGCACGCCGGTCATCCTCGAGACCAACACCATTCCTGGTATGACCCCAGCAAGCCTGCTTCCCGATTCCGCCAGGCACGGCGGCATCGAGTTCCCTGACCTCTGCAAGAGGTTCATCGAGCTCGCGCTTGAGGAGAAGGCTGGGGACGAGCCTTCCGCCAAGACCGACGAGGAGGACTAGCGACTCGCTTGACGTATCGTGTAAGTACTACACGATAAGACGTTCGTCATACGTCGACATACATCGGAGACATATGCCTCACACCGATAAGCGCGAAGAAAAGGGGAGCCAGGGCGTAACGCTCGGCTCCCTCCTTCTTCCCACAACACCGAGCCCGATCAGGAGCATCTATGAGAGCCTCGAGGAGCGTGCGAAGACCTACGACTTCGGTCTTCTCGAAGAGGACGTCGTCGTTCTCGACACCGAGACGACGGGACTCTCCTTCAAGAACTGCGAGTTGATAGAAATCGCCGCCGCACGACTCTCAGGCCGCGAAGTCGTGGAGAGGTACCACACCTTCGTTAAGCCGGAGGGACGCATTCCTCCCCAGATTCAGGCGCTCACGAACATCAAAGAGTCAGACGTGGTAGATGCCCCCGGCGCCGAGGAGGCCGTGGCAGGCCTGGCGGAGTTCGTCGGGGGAGTGCCCGTCCTTGCGCACAACGCCATCTTCGACCGAACCTTCGTCGAGAAGGTCCCCGGAGGCAAGGAGGTATCCGACAACTGGATCGACACCCTCGCACTGTCCAGGATTGCCCTTCCGTGCCTGAAGTCGCATAGGCTTTCGGATATGGCGCAGGCCTTCCACTGCGACTCGGTGACGCATCGCGCGATGGACGACGTCGATGCGCTCTGTGGAATGTGGCGCGTCATCCTCTGTGGTCTTGCGGCCTTGCCGACAGGTCTTCTGGGGAGACTCGCAGACCTGCATCCTGAGATTGACTGGGCCTACCGTCCGATCTTCTCGCATCTCGCATTGGAGACCGAGGGGGCGTCCTTCTCGCTCAAGGAGGTCCGAGCGCGCCTGACCATGTCCGCCCGCGATTGCAGCAAGGATGATGCGGCAGAGAGGCTCGATCCCTACGACCTGCCCTCCCGCGACGAGATGGACGCTGCGTTTGCGGGCGATGGCGTCGTGTCACGCATGTACCACGACTTCGAGTCGAGGCCGGAGCAGGTTGCGATGGCCCAGGAGGTCCGTGAGGCCTTGGGGACCTCGACCCACAGGGCCATCGAGGCGGGGACCGGCGTCGGCAAGTCCATGGCGTACCTGCTGCCTGCAATCGAGTTCGCACAGAGGAACAACGTGACCGTCGGCGTCGCGACGAAGACGAATGCCCTGACGGACCAGCTTGTCGCTCATGAGCTGCCAGCTCTCGATGCGGTCCTCCCTGACGGCGTGAGCTTCTGTGCTCTGAAGGGCTACGACCACTACCCCTGTCTCCTGAGGCTCGAGCGAGCCGCATCCGGCGAACTGCCCCTTTCGCAGGTCGACATGGGCTACCGTTCGGAGAACGCCGTGGGCTCGGACATGCTGACGGCCATAGCGGTCACTTATGCCTATTCCTCGCAGGTTCTCGAGGGGGATCTCGACGCGTTGGGTATCCGTTGGCGTTTCGTCCCACGCAGTATGCTGACCATCGGCCCTTCGGACTGCATCCATAACAGATGCCCCTTCTACCCGAAGGAGTGCTTCATCCATGGCGCGCGCCGACGCGCCGCATCTGCCGACATCGTCGTGACGAACCACTCGCTTCTCCTACGAAACGTTGCGGCGGACAACGCCATTCTCCCTCCCATACGACATTGGATTATCGACGAGGCGCACGGGTTCGAGTCAGAGGCTCGGCGCCAATGGGCGGAGGAGCTGTCTGCCGAGAAGACGCGTGAGACCTTCGAGCGCCTGGGTGGGAGCAAGACGGGAACGCTTCATGCCCTCCTGGTGTCGATGGCTGGAAGAGAGGGGTCCACACTCGCTGTCGGACTCCTCACGAAGGCCGCCGCATCCGCGGCGCGCGCCTCCACCGCCACAGCAAGTCTGTATGAGGCGATCCATGGATTGGTGGGGCTTGCGGATCGTACTGGCGGATATGAGAACGTGACGCTTTGGATTGACGAGAGGGTCAGGGAGAGCGAGGAGTGGCAGTCTGTGGTCAGCGCCTCGACGGAAGCGGTGGAGAAGCTCTCGGAGACGAGCAAGTGTCTCGATGAGGCTCGCGAGTCGCTTGCGGAGGTAGACCCCCAGCTTGCTGATGGCTTGGGTGAGGCAACGCGCGGCATCTCAGAGATGACGGACGCAATCAAGGACATCGTCGTCGCGCCTCAGGACAACATGGTCTACTCAGCTGAGCTCTATCGACAGAGAAAGCGGATCGGCCAGGAGAAGCTGGTGGCGGAGAAGCTGGATATCGGGGCAGACCTGGCGGAGCGCTGGATGCCCGAGATGGAGAGCGTTATCTTCACGTCCGCGACGATGGCCGTCGGAAAGAGCTTCAACCACTTCAACCACGCGGTGGGCTTCGATCGGCTTCAGGCCGAGAAGTACAAGGATCTGCAGTTGGACAGCAGCTATGACTTTGACAACCACATGTCGGTCATTCTTGCCCAGGACCTCCCCGCGCCGCAGGATAAATCTTACCTGGCGGCATTGACCGACCTGCTCTTTGACGTGCACACGTCAATGGAAGGCTCTGTGCTCACGCTTTTCACCAACAGGCGCGAGATGGAGCGGGTCTATGCGGACCTCAAGCCACGTCTGGAGGAGGCTGGCCTTGAAGTGGTGTGCCAGGAGCGGGGATCATCCCCACGTCAGCTCCGGGAGAGGTTCCTCGCGGAGAAGCGGCTCTCGCTCATGGCACTGAAGTCCTTTTGGGAGGGATTCGACGCCGCGGGCGATACCTTGCGTTGCGTCGTGATTCCCAAGCTACCGTTTGCGAGCCCGCAGGATCCCCTCGTGAAGGAGCGGGAGCTGAGGGAGGATCGTGCGTGGTGGCGGTACTCCCTTCCCGACGCGGTTCTCTCTGTCAAGCAGGCTGCCGGCAGGCTGATCAGGACGGCAGGAGATACGGGTGTATTGGTGCTCGCGGATTCACGGCTTGTGACGAAGAGGTATGGCTGTGACTTCATCAATTCTCTGCCATCGCATAACATCCAACGCCTCGAGACCGAAAACGTTGGCAAATACATTCGAATGTGGCGTACTACGCATGAGTCGACACGCTAACTGGGTCTTACGAGATGGTATTACGATACGACATGCGTAGGCAGAACGTTGTAAGGCGCTTGACACGTTTGTCACAGCTGCGCTGAGATGTATTTTGATAATAAAGAATGCATGTGAAATTATGCGGGATAATACGTATTAACGCAGCTAAAACCCATAACGCCATACGTAGCAGAATTTGTTACGTATGGCGTTCTTGTAAGACGAAACCTACGTGTCAGTCAGGGAGGGGAACTGACTCGTAATACGTGACGTCAGATCCAACCTGCGCTACTCGCCCAACAAGCTTGAGATGTATTGCCGAACCTCCTGTGCTAGCTCCCTGTCGTCGGTAGCGACGGTGCCACGGCAAGCCGCGACGTGACGTGCGAGCCAGGGGCGACCATTGCCGTAATACAGTATTCTTGCGTCGAAGGTCGCACCCTCCTCCGTTCCGTCGCACCCGTCGGTAATGCCTCGTCGTTTGCTGACGACAGGCGTGAGCCCAGGCCACGTGAAAAGCGAGAGGTACCTCGGATCGGAGAAGCGCAGTCCCACCTCGCGTTGCGGACAGGCGTCGGCTGCGGAGCGCACCGGGGAATCCGCATGGTTGGTTTCGGGTGCAGCCAAGCGAGTCTTGACGCATGCCGGGTTAGGGTCTGTGCTGGCGTCCTGGCTTACGAACTCGGCGTCCTTCTCTCGAGAAATCACATCTGTCATCCTGTCAGTACGAAACGTACGTTCCTGCTTGAGCGCAAGGTCCAGGGCGTCTAGGTACCACGAGTCCCCGCTCCTGCGCAAGCAAAGGGGCTTGACCTCCCGGTGCCGTGCCTCGGCGTCACAGGTGCCCTGATAGGAGAAGGTGAGTCCGTATCCCTCGGCGAGGGCCTGGGAGCAAAGCCTCACTACAGACTCGTCTTGGTCGGAGGAAGCCAGTGACAGCGAGCGCCTCACTTCCTCAGGACTGATCGAGGGGGAGGCGTATGAGCTCTCGACCTTAATCCGAAGCGGGTCATCCGCCTTCGTACCGAGAGCCTCGAAGGCGGCATGAAGTGCCACGGTCTCATCCTCAGTTAGTCTGAGGGGAAGGCCACGTAGGGTTCCCGCGAACTCCATAAGGGTGAGTCGAGCTTGACCTTCTTCGGCGTAGAGGGAGAGATAGTTGCCATCCTCGCCTCCGGCACTAGAGACGAGCTCGAGGAGCTTCTTGGCCTCGGGCATCTCGATGCCAAGCCTGGAGGAGATTGCCGCGGCAGAAATGGAGTCGCCATCCTCGCTCAGCGCACCGAGCAGGGCGACAAGCCTGCGCGCCTCCTGAAGACCTGACCGCCTCCCGCGCGAGCTGACGGCGTTGCTGCGTTTGTCGTAGGGGAGGGTCCACTTCGTCTCGGCGACAGAAGGGGCGGAGCCCTTCGGGCTCGCATGCAGAGGGGGCACGACTTCAGTCGCGAGGCCGCGCTCGAGCGCGTCTCTCCACTCCATGACGAGATTGGCGGGCTCTATCGGACGTATGCCCTCGGCGATGGCCCAGGAGGCGGCTGCGGAGGTGTCGCAAACCGTAATACTCCAAATGACATCGGTATTAGTGATGTGCTCACTCTGCATTAGCGTGGATGACGGACGCGAGTGACCTGAGACTGCATCCGTATTACTAGTAAGAGGCCCAGATGCTTGCGGCGAGTTCTCACTAGCGTTCGTGATGCCGTCCTTCGAACTTGACGCAACGCCCGTGTTGGGACGAACGATCTCCTCGAAGTCACCCCGTCCTCTCGTCTCCGAACGGAACTCATGCAGAAGCTGCTTTGGGATCCTGAAACGCGCGAGGTAGTTCTCGTGCCCGATCTGGAAGGGTAGCTTGATATAGTCGCGCACCTCGAAGTCCGAAGGTATGTCATACGTAAGCCTTGAAAGCTCAGACGCCTTCACGATCCGGTCGATGTTGTAGGTGTGCGCAGGCGTGGCCTCCTGACCGGTCTCGAGTCGGACGGCGACCATATACGAGACGCCCCTTAGAGAGAAGAGCCCGCATACGCCAACCGTGCGCTCGACCTGGGTGTCGTCTGCCTTCACGTAGGTAATGCGTAGGGCATGGCGGGCCGAGAGGCACCGCTCGACCAGCTCCTGTGCCCTCGAGCGCCTGCACGCGCGCTGGTGGAGGCGTGCGACGGTCACCTCCGAGAAGGACCTGTCGATCTTCGAGAGCGCCATGCGAAGGTCTTCGGCGTAGGGGAAGCTTGGTTCCGAGGCGAAGGGGAGAAGTGCCACATCGATGGTAAGGGCCTCGGTCGGAGTCAGGGCGTTCGGCTGCGCAAGGGAGGTCCTGTCAATCGCCCAGGCGGCTGCGCCCGCGGAGACGTCCCTTTTGACGACGAGGCCGCAGCGAGCCAGGCGATAGCGGTCCCTTTGGAAGGACTTTCTCCTCACCTCGTCGTCACGTCCGGGATAGAAGTTGTCATAGAAGTACGATGTCGGAAGCGGCCTCTTGGCGTTGATGAGGGCGATTGCGATCGCGAGAATACGCTGGGCCTCAAGGTCCGTCTCGTTTACCTTGACCATCATGTCTGATTCTTGCACGTTAGCAACCCCCAATGCGCGAAACCTAGGTATACCTGTGCTAATACTGGAAAACACAATGTCTTACACTGCATGACGAGCGGTATTACAGGCGATGCTACATATGTATGTATGCGGTATTGCAAGCGTGAGATGTACCGCAGGGAGCAATTTGACCGCCGGAGCCGTGCGAATGGCCCGCGTGCGCCGCCCCACGGGCAAACGGGCGCTGGGGAACCGCAGGACGCTGGACAGAATACATCTGTTCGGAAGCAGTCTCATGGTCGAAGTCGTCTCATAATCGGTCGCGTCCGAGGGATCCGTATCCCGTTGGCGAAGATGCGCCCGCCTCTCCCGCCTGACGCGAAGGGGCCTGCCTGCAGCCGAGCCCTGTCGCCCCGCCGGGCCCCAGCAGGGCAGACGCAACCTGCTAGACGTATACTCAAGAAACGAATGCGACGAACCGCTGCACCAAAGAGGTACCCACGAATTCCAGGTAAGGAAAACCAATATGGCCAAGACGCGCGATTACATGGACTATCTCGATGACGAGATTGGTATCGCTCCCGCAAACAGCCAAGAGGAGTTCCAGGCCGCCGAGACCATCGTCGAGGTGATGAAGGACCACGGCCTCGAACCGTCGATCCAGGAGTTCGACACCCATCCCCTCGGCAGGCTCATGCCGCAGGTCGTTTCCCTCGTGCTCTTCCTCGCGCTTCTGGTGTGCGGCGTGGCGAACGGCGCTCCCAAGGTCATCGCCTTCCTGCTCGCCCTGGTCTGCGCCGTCCTTCTCGCCATGAGGCACTTCGGGAGGAACGTGTTCGAGAACCTCGGTCCCGCGAGACGGAGCCAGAACGTCGTCGCGGTCCACCACGCGACGGGCGACAAGGTCGTCAAGGGTGCGCGCCCGATCGTCATCCTCGCGCACTACGACACCCCGCGACAGAACGTCCTGTACTCGAGCTCCCTCGCTCGCTACCAGTCGTTCTTGAAGCGCGCCGCCTTCCCGAGCACCTGCGTCGCCGCAATCGGGTCGCTCTTCCAGGTACTTGGCTTCGTTCCATCCGCCGTGCGCCTCTTCGTCTGGGTCGTCGCCCTCGTAGCCTCGCTTCCGATCGTCGTCGTGGCGGTGGCGGCGATCATCGAGAACTTCGGCGCATACACCACCGGGTCCAACGACAACAAGTCGTCCGTCGCCGCGCTCATGGCCGTGCTCGCGAAGGTGCGTCCCGGAGAGGACCGCGTCGACGCAACCATCGAGGGCAAGCCGTACGTCCGTCGCGCGTCCGAGCCCGCCCCTAAGCCCCAGCCCGTCTACGAGGAGGTCCGCGGAGTCCGCCACGGCAGGGAGGTCCTCGAGTCGCTCGGCATGCTCCCGGCCGACTGCGAGATCGTGTACGAGGCCCCAAGGCAGATCAACGTCTCCGGCGACGCCGGAGACGAGGTGGCGGCGGCAGAGGCGTCGGCGCCGGAGCAGTACCAGACCGAGGCGGCCGACCTCGGCCACGAGCAGGGATTCGTCCAGCAGCCGCAGGCCGAAGAGAACACCTATGCGAGCTACGACGAGGAGGCCTACGCAGAGGGGGAGCAGCCGTACGACGAGACGCCCTACGACCAGACCGCGGAGCAGGAGGGCGCCGCCTCCTATGCGGACCAGGGCTACGACGCCGGCGACTCGGCGGCGACGGATTCCGATGGCTACGGTCCCGTGGACGAGCAGGAGGTGCAGGACGTCGCGGGCCAATGGCCCGACGATGCGATGGCCAGCGACGGCCAAGGTGCGCAAGTCGCGGAGAAGGACGCGTATGGCGAGCTGTATGCCGAGGAGACAGAGCCCGCCCCGTCCGCCGGGATGCCCGGGAAGGCGTCTGATGCGGTGCGCGGAACGGGCAAGAGGCTCCTCTCGCGCATCAAGGGCCTCTTCCATCGCGGCGACGGCGATCCCATCGCGATTCGCCGCGGCAAGGACCTCACCGACGGCGAATCGGTAGATTACAGCGAGTTCGAGGCGAAGTACGAGGGCGACGAGCTCGATGATCTCGACGAGCTCGATCGTCCCGCAGGCGCCTCCTTCGCGAGCGAGAAGAGGGTGGCGCCAGACGAGGCCCTTCTCCCGCTAACCCCCGACGACATGCCTCAGAACGTCGTGGAGGAGGATGCGCCCCTCGAGGAGGCCGACCTCGCCCCGGTCGAGGGCGTGGCCGTAGAGCCGGCACAGACGGACGACGAGGCGACCGCCGTCGCACCAGTCGCCCCGGCGGAGGTCGAAGACGCGGCCGAGAAGGACGTCGAGGTCGTCTCCGTCGCACCCGAGGCCCCGGCCGCCATCCCGGACCCCATCCGCGTTGACGACTCCGACGTTCGTGACGAGCGCACGTCCCTCTCGGCCCCCGAAGGTCGCGACGAGCAGGCCATAACGACCCAGTCCCCCTCCGAGGCGGAGCAGGTCACCGCGAGCCGAGCGACCCGCAGACAGCCCCGACCCGAGTCGGTGCGCGTCGTCCAGGACGAGGCGCACGAGGTAGAGGCGGAGGTCCTTGTCGAGGAGGATTACGCAGACGCAGAGCCGGGCTCCTCGGAGGAGAAGGAGCCTGAGGGCGTGGTCGCGGCGGCCGATCTCGACTGGGATCAGCCGGCCGTCGAGGACCCGGAGCGCCCCGCCGAGGAGCCCGAGGACGTCGTCGACCTCTCCAAGGAGGGCGCGGAGGTCCTGCCCGGGGACACCGCAGCCTTCAAGATGCCCGCAGAGGCTGACGTCGAATACGGGTCCGCGGACGCTTCCCTTTCCGAGGACTCGTATGCCGGAGACGCGTATGCCGAGGACGTCCCCTACGACGAGGGCGCGCCTTTCGACGACGAGGCCTACGACGTGGAGGAGAACGGCGAGGGCCTGGACTACTCCGACGCCCAGTACGAGCAGGTGGGGACGGACGACGGGGCCGAGAAGACCAGCTTCTCCGACCGCGTCCGGGGAGCCTTCTCGCGGCTGCGCCAGCGCCTCGCGCGCAGCGGCGGCCCTGCGGAGGGCGCAGACTCCGCTGCCACAGGCGACGCAGCCCCCGATCGGGAGGCGGTCGCCTCCTGCGATGACGGCTACGTGCCCGGCGACGGGTATCACGCGGACGAGCCCGAAGAGGCGGGCTACGACGACTACGACTCCGACTACGCGGACGCGGACTACGAGGACGAGTCCCTTGAGGACGGCTATGCCGACCTTCCGGAAGAGGCTGGGGAGCCGGTCGACTCACCTGACGCCAATCCCCGGGACCCCGAGGGACGCGCTGCGGCCGCGAAGGCGGGAGGCGAGTGCCCCGAGCGTGAGGCGGGCGCAAGCCGCGATGAAGACGCCCGCCACGATGGGGACGTCATCCGCGAGGAGCTTGACGGCCGCGTGAGCTATCTCGAGCTCGGCGAGGAAGGGGAGGGCGACGACATCCTTCCCAAGGACACCTCCGGTCTCGACACCCTCACCGACCTCGATCTCGACGAGGACGAGGAGACCGTTCCCTCGCGACCCGCCCCGCGCCCGATCGATGACCCGAACTGGGGCAAGTCCACCTACGAGCCGCCTTCGACCACCCCCAACATCGCCCGCCGCGCCGCCCTCTTCGACCTTCCGGACGTCTCGTCCCGCACGAGCGACCCTTTGTCCGGCTCCAAGGACTACGAGGACGAGGGGGATCTCGGGGACTCCGCTGACGCCGTGGCGGAGGGACCCGCGGCCGACCTCGGAGCCACCGCGGAGTACGACGCCACCACCGACGACCCCACCTCGCCGCTGCATGGCTGGAAGGGAGGGGCTGCGCTCAGGTCTGACCTGCGCGAGCAGGACGTCATGGCCCCAGATGACAACGCTGGCGCAGCGGCGTCCGTCGACGACTCTGCCGCCCCCGACGCGGCGCCCGCACAGAGCGCCGTGGACGACCAGGCCGTAGGTGCCGAGGACGCGCCTGCCGAGGACGCGCCCTCTGCAGTCGACGAGGGCGACCTCCAGGACGCCATCCTTGGCCTCGGGGACGACTACCTCATCGCGCACGACATCTGGTTCGTCTGCGTCGGAGGATCCGAGATGGACCACGCCGGCGCGCGGTCCTTCGTCGCCAACTTCCGTCGCGACCTGCGCGGCGCCTTCCTCGTCAACCTCGACAGCATCGGCGCCGGCCAGCTCGTCACGCTCACCAACGAGGGCTACGACGAGGGGCGGCGCGCGGACCGCAGGAGCTCGCGCCTCCTCACGCAGACCGCGTCCGACCTCCAGATACCCGTGGAGAAGATCGACTACGGCTGGGAGGAGACCGACGCGACCTGCGCCATGCGCGCCCGCGTCCGGGCCATCACCGTCATGGGCATGGACGAGAACGGCCTGCCCGCCCTCTCCCACACGGAGAACGACGTGCCGATGAACGTCGACCCGAAGCAGGTGTCCTCGGTTGCCCGCCTGATCTGCGAGTTCATTCGCAGGTCGTAGGGTACGGGCGGGCCGCAATGCGGCCCGCCGCCTGCCCCGCGTCCTTCTCCGCGCGCGGGCCGCGCCTGCCCGGCTCCTTTCTGTGCGGGTTTCCAAATCTCGTACCGACCACGTGATTGTGTGCTAGAATCCCTTCTACATGCGGGCATCGCCAAGTGGTAAGGCAACGGCTTCCCAAGCCGTCATCCGCGGGTTCGAATCCCGTTGCCCGCTCCAGAGCACCTACAGGCCCCTTCGGGGGCCTTTTCTGTTGGGAAGATCTCCAGGCCTGGGAGTGCGGATCGGCCGCGCGCCCGACCGAAAGGAAGCGCCATGACCACAATCCAGCGAGAAGAGCCGCCCGCCGGCGAGGGGGAGGGGCTCCAGCTCCAGCTCGACCGATACGCCCGCCTCATCGTGAGGAGGGGTGTCGCCCTGCAGCCTGGCCAGGAGCTCGTGCTCACCGCCCCCGTCGAGCGCGCCGACTTCGCGCGCAAGGTGACCCGTGCGGCCTACGAGGCCGGCGCGAGCCACGTGACCGTCCTGTGGGCGGACGACGAGATCACGCGCCTGACCTACCAGAACGTCGGCCTCGAGTACTTCCGCCACACCCCCTCGTGGAAGCGCGAGCAGCTCGACTCACTCGCCGAGGCGGGGGCTGCCTTCCTCTTCCTCGAGGGCCAGGATCCCTCGGCCCTCGCAGGCGTCGACCCGGCGAAGCCCGCTGCGGCCTCGCGCGCCCGCAACAGCGAGTGCAAGGCGTTCCGCTCCGGCCTCGACTTCGGCCGCAACACCTGGTGCATAGCCGGCGTCCCCATCGCCGCCTGGGCCAAGACGGTCTTCCCCGACCTCGACGCCGACGAGGCCCAGCTCAGGCTCTGGAGGGAGATCCTGTGCGTCGCCAGGTCCTCCGGCACCGACCCGGAGGCTGAGTGGGACGCGCACAACGCGACCTTCGAGAGGAACAAGTCGCTGCTCAACGGCTACGCCTTCGACAGGCTGCACTATCGCGCCTCGAACGGCACCGACCTCACGGTCGGGCTCAACCGCGGCGGCATCTGGGAGGGAGGCGCGGCGACCACGGTCGACGGCGTGAGCTACTTCCCCAACATCCCGACCGAGGAGGTCTTCACCACGCCTGACCGCACCCGCGCGGACGGGATCGTCTTCTCCGCCATGCCCCTGGTGCACGCCGGTCAGATCGTCCGAGACTTCTGGCTGCGCTTCGAGGGCGGTCGCGTGGTGGAGTACGGGGCAAAGGGCGGCTACGAGGTGCTCAAGCAGATCGTGGACACGGACGAGAACGCCTGTCGCCTCGGCGAGTGCGCGCTCATCGCCAAGGATACGCCCATCCGCCAGAGCGGCATCCTGTTCTACGACACGCTCTACGACGAGAACGCGAGCTGCCACCTCGCCCTGGGCATGGGCTTTCCCGAGTGCCTCGCCGGCGGCCTCGACATGTCGAAGGAGGAGCTCCTCGCGCACGGCGTGAACCAGAGCCACACGCACGTCGACTTCATGATCGGCACCGACGACCTCAGCGTGACGGGCGTGACGCCCGAGGGCGAGGAGGTACCCGTGTTCGTCGACGGCACCTGGGCCTGGGGTGCGTAGGGGCGCCCCGCCTGCCGGCCTGGCTTCGGGCCAGGTGGTTGCCAGGGTGGCGTGATAGAATCACAAGCGCGCGCCCTTAGCTCAGTTGGTAGAGCAGGGGACTTTTAATCCCAAGGTCGTGGGTTCGAGGCCCACAGGGCGCACCAGAGAACACGCAGGTCAGGGCGCTAGCCGCTCTGGCCTGCTTTGCTATGTCTGCAACGTTATCTGCAATAAGGCATGGCTGGACGTGACGGTCGCGAACACAGGAGATGCACGCCCGCCGCGCGCACGATCCCCGCGGCTCCCCGTCCTTCTCGCACGAATGTATCCTGCATGTTTCGGTTGGCGGCGAATAAAGGGATTCCCGGTCGCGTGATGGCGATTCGGCCTATGATGCAGGGCACGGAAAGGCACGGAGCCAGAGGGCAGACGTGCAAGCTGCAGCCGTGTGCAAGAGCACACGCCACTCGCTTTTGAGGAGGCCACGCCATGAAGCGTATGTTCGCGAACATGCTCCACGCCAACGCGAACGAGGTCTCCCTGCGACGCCGCGCCATCCGCATCTCGCAGCGACGATAGGCCGCACCAGCGGCGACGCTGCGCCCGCGCCCAGAGGCGCGCTTGGCAAGCAACACCCCCTTGCAACAAGGACCCGAGAGCGTCGGGAGGCCCCGTAGAGGTCCTCTCGTCAGGCAGAAGGCCCGGCCCCGTCCGCGGGCGCGCAAGCCCAGCGTCCTGGCCGGCAGGTCATTAACCTCGCAAGAAGCCAACCATAAGGAGAGCATCATGGCTGAGAAGGAAAAGGTAGTCCTCGCGTATTCCGGTGGTCTCGACACCTCCGTCATCGTCAGGTGGCTGCAGACCGAGAAGAACCTCGACGTCATCGCCATCTGCGGCAACGTCGGCCAGGACGAGAAGGACCTCGAGTGGGTCAAGGAGAAGGCCCTCAAGATGGGCGCGATCCACTCCGAGGCCCTCGACATGCGCGAGGAGTACTGCAACACCATCGTGAAGAGCGCCATCCAGGCCAACGGCGAGTACGAGGGCGTCTATCCGCTCCTCTCCGCCCTCTCGCGCCCGGTCATCTCCAAGCACCTCGTGGACATCGCCCACCAGTACGGCGCCACCACGATTGCCCACGGCTGCACCGGCAAGGGCAACGACCAGGTGCGCTTCGAGACCTGCATCCACGCGCTCGACCCCAGCCTCAAGATCATCGCCCCGGTCCGCGAGTGGGACCTCACCACGCGCGAGTCCGAGATGGACTGGGCCTCGCAGCATGACGTGCCCATCCCCGTCACCAAGAAGAAGCCCTACTCCATCGATGACAACCTCTGGGGCCGCGCCATCGAGTGCGGCGTCCTCGAGGACTCCTGGAACCAGCCGCCTGCGGACATCTGGACGATGACCGTCGACCCGACCGAGGCCCCCGACACCCCCGAGTTCGTCGAGATCTCCTTCGAGCAGGGCGTGCCCTCCGCGATCAACGGCGAGAAGATGGACCTCCTCCCGCTCGTGATTGAGGCCAACAAGATCGCCGGCCGCAACGGCTACGGGCGCATCGACATGATCGAGGACCGCGTCGTGGGCATCAAGAGCCGCGAGTGCTACGAGTGCCCCGGCTCCATGCTGCTGATCGAGGCCCACAAGGCGCTCGAGTCGATCACCCTCGACCGCGAGACCCTCAAGCTCAAGCAGCACATGGACCAGGAGTGGGCTAGCCAGGTCTACTACGGCTACTGGTTCAGCCAGGTGCGCAACGCCATCGACGCGTTCAACGCCTACACGCAGAAGTTCGTCTCGGGCACCGTCCGCTTCAAGCTCTACAAGGGCAGCCTGCTCATGGACGGCATCAAGAGCGACTACAGCCTCTACGACGAGAGCCTTGCGACCTACGGCGAGGGCGACACCTTCGACCGCACGGCCTCCAAGGGCTTCATCGACCTGCACTCGCTGATGACGAGCACCTGGTCCAAGGCCCAGGGCCCCGCGAGCGGCAACCAGCCGGCGTAGCGGAGGCGCAGCGCGCCGCCTGGGCGGCGCCAGGCCGGACGATGGGGAAGGGGACCTCGCGGCAGCCGCCGTGGGGTCCCTTTGGTTACAGTGGTGACGTGCGCGCACCGGCGCGCGGGGCGACAGGATGGGGTATCACATGGCACTTTGGGGCGGCAGGTTCGAGAAGGGCGTCGACCAGTTCACGCAGGAGTTCGGCGCCTCGCTCGAGGTCGACAAGAACATGGCGCAGCAAGACGTCGCGGGCTCGCGGGCGCACGCCCGGATGCTGGCCCGGCAGGGCATCATCTCCGACGCCGACCAGCAGGCGATCGACCGCGGCCTGGCGGACATAGCGCAACAGATCGCCGACGGCACCTTCCCCTGGGACGTGAACGACGAGGACGTCCACATGGCCGTCGAGTCGCGCCTCACGGCGCAGATCGGCCAGCCCGGCGCCCGCCTGCACACGGGCCGCAGCAGGAACGACCAGGTGGCGACTGACATCCGCCTGCTCGCGAAGGACCTCACCGCGCAGCTCATGCGCGGCAACGTCGAGCTGCGCCGCACCTTCGTGGACTGCGCAGAGCGCTACCTCGGCGTCGTGCTCCCAGGCTACACCCACCTGCAGCACGCCCAGCCGGTGCTCCTATCGCACCACCTCCTCGCGTACTACTGGATGTTCCAGCGCGACTACGTCCGCCTCGAGGCGGCTCTCAAGGCAGCCGACGCCAACCCGCTCGGCGCCGCGGCGCTCGCCGGCACGACCTACCCGCTCGACCGCGCCTACACCACGGAGCTCCTGGGCTTCGACCACGCGATCCCCAACTCGCTCGACGCGGTGAGCGACCGCGACTACCTGCTGGACCTCGAGTACGCCTGCAGCGTGAGCATGATGCACCTCTCGCGCCTTTGCGAGGAGATCGTGCTCTGGAGCAGCACCGAGTTCGGCTTCATCACGCTCTCCGACTCCTACTCCACGGGCTCGAGCATCATGCCCCAGAAGAAGAACCCGGACTTCGCCGAGCTCACGCGCGGCAAGACGGGCCGCGTCTACGGTGACCTCATGGCGCTGCTCACCACCATGAAGAGCCTTCCGCTCGCCTACAACAAGGACCTGCAGGAGTGCAAGGAGGGGCCGCTCGACGCCGTGCGCACCCTCTCCGACTGCATGGAGATCGCGTCCGGCATGCTCGAGACGATGACCGTCCACGAGGATGTGATGCTCGCCCAGGCGCAGAGGGGCTTCACCTCCGCCACCGACGTGGCGGACTACCTGGCCAAGAAGGGCATGCCCTTCCGCGAGGCCCACGCCGTCGTCGGCCAGCTGGTGCTGTACTGCGAGAAGCACCACAAGGGCCTCGAGGACCTGACGCCTGCGGAGTTCAAGGCGGCGAGCGACCTCTTCGAGGACGACGTCGCCCGTGACCTCGATCCCGCCGGCATCGCGAACGCGCGCAACACCTACGGCGGCACCGGCTCCGAGGCGGTGCGCCAGCAGCTCGCCGAGGCCCGCCAGTCGCTCCAGGCTGACGAGGCCGCCCTCGCCCCGGAGAAGTAGGGGCAAGGAGAAGGACCCGGCCCCCGGGCGGCGCCGGCGCGTGCGGCGCCGCCCGGAGGGGGCCGCGAGAGCAGGAGGGCGCCCCGCGGGGCGCCCTCCGTGGCATCTCCGTCCGGACCG
The DNA here is from genome assembly GCF_036408855.1 of Olsenella absiana. Lineage (NCBI taxonomy): Bacteria > Bacillati > Actinomycetota > Coriobacteriia > Coriobacteriales > Atopobiaceae > Olsenella > Olsenella absiana. The sequence continues at coordinate 100,228 of NZ_JAZGJQ010000005.1, read as the reverse complement.
AGGTCCTTCTCGGCCGGGGCCTCTTGTCCGTGCTAGTTCCCGAAGAGGCGGTGTACCCGCCCGCGCAGACGATTGGCGCGCTCGCCCGTGGCGCCGGGGTCCCTGCGATAGATGCGCCCGTCGAACACGAGCACGTCACCCTCGTGCGTCGTGGTGGGGAGCTGCGCGCGTGGCACGTTGCGCATCAGTCCGAGGCCGACCTCGACCACGGCGAAGCTACCCTCGAAGCGATCGACTATGACGCGTTCCATCTCTCGTCCTTCCGCTCGAGCACCTACCGGGAAGCCGCCTCTCGGCGGCATGGATCGAGAAGGTCCTGGGGCTCGTGGCCACCAGCGCGCGTCGAGCGCCACGCCGTAGGGAGCCCGTCACTAACTTGAGATTATATTCGCCCTCCGGGAATCTGCATGCGAAACCGTGGCCCCGAACCTCGACGGTGACGCCGCGGTAGAATCTGAGGCGTCGCAAACGTCGGTGCGAAAGGAACGCGGATGATCGACCGCTACACCCGTCCCGAGATCGGGAACATCTTCACGCTCGAGAACAAGTACGCCATCTGGCAGGAGATCGAGGTCCTCGCCTGCGAGGCCCAGGCGGAGCTGGGCAAGATCGGCATCACCAAGCAGGAGGCCGCCTGGATCCGCGAGCACGCCGCCTTCAAGAAGGAGGAGGTCGACGCCATCGAGGCCGTCACCAACCACGACGTCATCGCCTTCCTCACCAACATGGGCTCCTACATCGACGCGGACGTGCCTGCGGGCGAGCCCAAGCCGAGCAGGTGGGTCCACTTCGGCATGACCTCCACCGACCTCGGCGACACCGCCCTGTGCTACCAGCTCAAGCAGGCGACCGAGATCATCCTCGCGGACTGCAAGCAGCTCGGCGAGATCTGCAAGCGCCGCGCCCTCGAGGAGCGCGACACCCTCTGCGTCGGCCGCACCCACGGCATCCACGCCGAGCCGATGACCTTCGGCATGAAGTTCGGCTCGTGGGCCTGGGAGCTCAAGCGCGACTACGACCGCCTCTCCGACGCGCTCGACAACATCAGCTACGGCGCCATCTCCGGCGCGGTGGGCACGTACTCCTCGATCGACCCCTTCGTTGAGGGCTACGTGTGCGAGCACCTCGGCCTCAAGAGCGACCCGCTCTCCACGCAGGTCATCAGCCGCGACCACCACGCCTACCTCGCCAGCGTCCTCGCGTGCACGGCGGCTACCTGCGAGCGCATCGCGACCGAGGTCAGGAGCCTGCAGAAGACCGATACCCTCGAGGCGGAGGAGCCGTTCCGCAAGGGGCAGAAGGGCTCCTCGGCCATGCCTCACAAGCGCAACCCCATCACCATGGAGAAGGTCTGCGGCCTCGCGCGCATCGTGAAGGCCAACGCCCAGGTCGCCTACGACAACGTGGCCCTGTGGCACGAGCGCGACATCTCGCACAGCTCCACCGAGCGCATCGCCCTGCCCGACAGCTTCATCGGCCTCGACCACATGTTCCAGTGCCTCATCCGCGTCATCGACGGCCTGATCCTGTACCCCGAGCAGATGCTCAACAACCTCAACAAGACCCGCGGCATGCTCTTCAGCTCCAAGGTCCTGCTCGCCCTGGTGGAGACCGGCATCACCCGCGAGGACGCCTACAAGGTCGTCCAGGGCAACGCCATGGCGACCTGGGCTGACATCCAGCAGTGCCGCCAGGGGCCGAGCTTCCGCGAGCGCCTCGAGGCCGACCCGGCCTGCACGCTCTCGAGCGAGGAGCTCGACCGCATCTTCGACCCGCGCTTCTTCCTCACCCGCGTGGACGTGGTGTTCGACCGCCTCGAGAAGCTCGAGTTCTAGCAGAGGGAGCCTCATCGGATGTCCTTGCGTTCCCGAGGGCGCGGCGAGCGTCCTGCCAGGCACAGCATGACGCGGCGGGGCCTCTTCAGGGGCCTCGCCGCCACGGGGGCCGCCGCCGCGTGCGTCGGCGTCCTCTCCGGCTGTACGCACCGCTCCGACGATGCGACCCCCGAGCCGACGGTCGTCTCGTCCGACTCCGCCACCTCCGTGCTTGACTCCTACCAGGAGGCCGACCTCTCCCTGTCCGAGGGCCCCTCGTGGAGCCTGCCCCTGGGGAGCGTCCTTCACGAGGCGGAGGGGACCTGGATCCCGGTGGTGCTCGCCGGCTCCTCCGCCTCGCCCATGGTCAAGGGCTGCGCCCTCTCGCTCGACGACGGCAGCCTCGCCGAGGTCATCCCCAAGACGCTGAGCTCGAGCCCGACGGCCGTCATCTATGACGTGCGCTGCTCCGACAAGGTCTACGCCTGGGTGGAGTACGACTACCTCACCGCGGACTGGGCGCTCTACTGCTCGGGCTTCTCCGCCGGCACGCTCAGTGGGGACACCTCCACGCTCTGGCAGGGCGGCGCGGACTTCGACCCTCCCAAGTTCGCGTGCACGGACAACGAGGTCATCTGGCAGGTCATGCCCTCCACCTCGGGCTCCAGGACGAGCGAGAGCTCCTACTGCTACCTCTGGAAGCTCGGGCAGAGCGACGCAAAGGCGGTCGTCGAGTCCCCCGGACGCTTCGCGTGCGCGCCGGCCGTCTCGGACGGCACGGTGACGCTCGCCCCGCGCGTCCGGCAGAGCGAGGGCGTCTACTACGGCATCACCGCCTACAGCCTCTCCGACGACCTCTCGACGGTGGTCGACCAGCTCGTGATGCCCAAGGGCGTGAAGCCGTTCTACGCGGTGCGCATGGGCGACAAGTTCGCGCTCTCCGTCGAGGCCAGCTACGGCACCGGCGACCTCCTGAGCTCGATGGGCACCTACATCGGCACGGGCCAGGACGCCTCGGGCTTCGTCCGGCTCTCCCGCGAGCCCTCCGCCAACGTCGCGGGCAAGGACGGCACCTACGTCATCAAGAGCCGCGCCTCCTACTTCGTGGTGAACACCGCGGCGTCGACCTACAGCGTCCTGCCCGCCACCAACCGCTGCATGGACTACGGGGAGTTCCCGGCGCGGGTGGGCAGGACCGACAAGTTCGTGACCTTCGCGACGGTCAAGGACGAGGAGACGGGCTACCCGTCCTCGGTCACGGTCCGCATCTTCACGCTGTAGGCCTCCACGTCCTTCTCGCCGCCCGCGCCCCCGCCGTGCCCGCCGCCGCCCGAGGACCTACCGCCTGCGGGCGGCTTCTAGTGCCTCGCCCCTTGGTGTATGGGGTACACTATTGGCTGTATATATGGGTTTTGTGCGGAATACCGCCGGCGGCTTCGCCGGCATGAAAGGTGTGGAGGGGCGCTATGGCTTCTGAGGAGAAGAGAATTCTTTTGGTCGAGGACGAGAAGACCATACGAGATGCCGTCGCAGCCTACCTCGAGAGGGAGAACTACTCGGTCCGCGGCGTCGGCGACGGCCAGAGCGCCGTCGAGGAGTTCGAGAAGCACTCGTTCGACCTGATCATCCTCGACCTGATGCTCCCCAAGCTCTCCGGCGAGCGCGTCTGCCGCGCCATTCGCGAGACCTCCAACGTGCCCATCATCATGCTGACCGCCAAGGGCGAGGTCGAGGACCGCATCATCGGCCTCGAGCTCGGCGCTGACGACTACCTGATCAAGCCCTTCTCGCCCCGCGAGCTCGTCGCGCGCGTCCGCGCCCTGCTGCGCCGCGCCCACACGGAGAGCGAGCCGCAGCTCGAGGTGCTCGACTTCGGCGACCTTGTCATCGACATCTCGGGTCACAAGGTAATGATTGACGACCGCGAGGTCGACCTCACGGCCTCCGAGTTCAAGCTCCTGACCACCCTCGCGCGCTTCCCGGGCCGCGTGTACACCCGCATGGAACTCGTGGAGAAGGTCCTCGGCTACGACTTCGAGGGCTACGAGCGCACGATCGACTCCCACGTCAAGAACCTCCGCGCCAAGCTCGGCGACGACCCGCGCAACCCGCGCTGGCTCTACACCGTCCACGGCGTCGGCTACCGCTTCGAGGCGGGGGATGCCGAGAAGGCCAAGCAGAAGCCGAAGGCGAAGTAGGCCGTGCGCCACAAGAAGGGCGCCGGCGCGCACGACGAGGCGCCCGCAGGCGCGAGCTCCTCGTCCTACAACACGATCAAGCCCAACCCCAAGCCCACCTACACCTACGCGACGAGGATGACGCTCGCCTTCGCGGGGACGGCGCTCATGACGGTCGTGGTGCTCGCGCTGGTTCTGGCCTACGTGTGGACCGGGCAGTTCCAGAAGTACGCGCGCGAGAACATGCAGCGCACGGCTGACAGCATGTCGTCGGCCATGGCCCAGCAGTATGAGAGCGACGGCCGGTGGTCGGGAGACGCGATGGAGTCGGTCCGCCACTCGGCCGAGCTGATGAACGACGTGGGCGTCCAGCTGCTCGACGTGGACGGCACCGTGCTCTTCGACGACACGAACCTCCCCCGGATCGACTCCGGAAGGGGCACCACCACGGCGCCCCCGAGCGCCGAGTCGGTCGTCTCCTCGGACGTCATCACCTCGGCGGGCCAGAAGGTTGGGACGCTCCGCTTCTTCGCCATGGGCTCCGACGCCTTCTTCACCAAGAGCGACTCGGCCTTCCGCGCCAACTCCTTCGGCGCGATCTTCTCTGCAGGCTGCGTCGCCCTGGTGCTCGCCTGCCTGATCGGCTACTTCGTCTCGCGCGCCCTGACCCGCCCGCTCAAGCGGATCACCACCACGGCGAGCCAGATCCGCAACGGTAACCTCTCCGCTCGGACCGGCCTTGCGGGCAGGGACGAGATCGGCCAGCTTGCCGAGACCTTCGACGACATGGCCACCACCCTCGAGCGCGACATCAAGCTCGAGCACCGCCTCACGAGCGACGTGGCCCACGAGTTGCGCACGCCGCTGATGGCGATGCAGGCGACGGTCGAGGCGATGCAGGACGGCGTGCTGCCGACCGACGACGAGCACCTCGCCACCGTCGCGATCGAGGTCCGTCGCCTCTCGCGCCTGGTCGACGCCATGCTGCGCCTCTCGCGCATGGAGAACGGCAAGACGCCCTGCAAGAAGGAGAGCACCGACGTCGTCGGCATGGTCAACGGGCTCGTGACCTATCAGGCCCAGCTCTTCTCCGACAACGGTCTCGACCTCATCTTCGAGAACAACACGGGCTCCAAGGAGTTCTACGCGGAGCTCGACCCCGACCTCATCCGCGAGGCCACCGTGAACCTCATGAGCAACGCGATGCGCTACACGCCCGAGGGGGGCACGGTGACCGTCTCGGTCGGCAAGACCCGCAGCGACGTGCTCATCTCGGTCAAGGACACCGGCATCGGCATCGCCAAGGAGGACATCCCGCGGGTCTTCAGCCGCTTCTGGCGCTCCGACGCCAGCAGGGAGCGGGTCGCGGGTGGCCTCGGCGTGGGCCTCTCGCTCACCAAGGAGATCATCGACCGGCACAACGGCACGATTAAGGTGGACTCCGAGGAGGGCGTCGGCACCACCTTCACCCTGGTGCTGCCGATCGGCCATCGCGAGCTGCGCGAGCGCCTCGAGGCGAGCCAGCGCCAGTAGGGCCCCTCTGCATGGAATCCCTGTTGGTCGCGGCTGAGCGTCGCCTTCGCGGGCACATCTACTACAATCTATGGCGTCTGTGTCCTAGGAAGGGGTAGCTATGTCAAAAATCGAGGCACGTCCCGATTCTCACGGCAAGGTCCGTGACATCTACGACTGCGGGGACAGCCTGCTCATGGTCGCGAGCGACCGCCTGAGCGCCTTCGACTTCATCCTGCCTGACGAGATCCCCTACAAGGGTGAGATCTTGACGCGCATCTCCGCGTTCTGGTTCGAGAAGTTCAAGGACCTCATCCCCAACCACGTCATCTCGACCGACGTGAGGGACTATCCCGCCGAGTTCCAGAAGTACGCCGACTACCTCGCCGGCCGCTCGATGCTCGTGAAGAAGGCGCAGACCGTCCCCATCGAGGCGATCGTGCGCGGCTACCTCACCGGCTCCGGCAAGAAGACCTACGACCAGGACGGCACCGTTTGTGGCATCAAGCTGCCCGCCGGCCTGGTGGAGGCCTCGAAGCTCCCCGAGCCGATCTTCACCCCCTCGACCAAGGCCGCGCTGGGCGACCACGACGAGAACATCTCCTTCGAGCGCTGCGCCGAGCTGGTGGGCGAAGACACCGCCACCAAGCTCCGCGACGCCTCCCTCGGCATCTACAAGGCTGCCTCCGAGTACGCCTCCACACGCGGCATCATCATCGCTGACACCAAGTTCGAGTTCGGCTTCATCGACGGGCAGTTCTCCATCATCGACGAGTGCCTGACGCCCGACTCGAGCCGCTTCTGGCCCTCCGAGGGCTACTCCGAGGGGCACGTCCAGCCGAGCTACGACAAGCAGTACGTCCGCGACTGGCTCAAGGCCAACTGGGACATGCAGGGCGAGCCGCCCCACCTGCCCCAGGAGGTCATCGAGGGCACCTCGAGGCGTTATCAGGAGGCCTACCAGATCATCACGGGCGAGGAATTCAAGCCGGCGAAGGAAGTCTAATGTCACTGCGCGACACCATCCAGGGAGCACGCGAGGAGGTCGGCGCCAACGGCGTCCTCTCCCGCAAGGACAAGGAAGAGAAGCCCGCGGAGGACGCCGAGAAGGACGAGGGCGAGAGGGGCGGCTTCAGCAAGAGGTCCGTCTCGCGCGCCAAGCCCGCCCGCGAGGCCGCCGCCGGCGTCCGCGTGGTCGACGCCTCCGGCAGGACTAAGAGCAAGAAGGGTACGAGCGAGCCTAAGACCAAGGAGGAGAAGAAGGCCGAGCGCCGCCGCGAGCAGGAGCTCAACGACAAGCGCTTCACGGTCTCCGACGCCATCCTCAACCAGAACCCGGACTACCTTAAGTACCGCCGTACCTGGTGGATCCTGCTTGGCACCGGCTTCGCGGCCCTGATCCTCACCTTCGTGACCAACATCGCCGACCCCGCTGCCGCCGCGGACGTGAGGACCAACCTCGGCCTGGCGTCGCTCATCCTCATCGTCTTCTCCTATGTCGCGATCATCGCGGGCTTCATCTACGACTTCCGCAAGATCCGTCCCCTGCGCAAGCAGGCCGACGCCGCCGCATCCGGCATGAGCCTCAAGAAGCTCAACGGCACGGTCGACGATCTCCGCAGGAAGAAGATGGCCGAGGAGGCCGCTCGCAGCTCCCAGAAGGCCGCCAAGCGCTCCAAGTCTCGCTTTGGCAAGAAGCAGGCGACCGGCGCCGACGCAGCGGATGAGGCCGAGAAGGACGCCAAGTCCGACAAGGCAAAGAAGTAAGTCGGGCAATCTCTGCCGCGCCGCCAAAACCGGCGCGGCAGGTGCTACAATATGGGCTTGCCCGCCTCCGTAGCTCAGGGGATAGAGCACTGGTTTCCTAAACCAGGTGTCCGTGGTTCGAATCCGCGCGGGGGCACCAGAGAATGCAGCAGGCCGGACGCAAGGTGCGCCCGGCCTGCTTTCGTATGCCGCCGTGAGTCCGCCTCGACCATCGGGGAGGCAGGACCCGGCGGGCGCCCTGTGGCGAGAGCCGCGCAGCGAGAGCTGCGCAGCGAGGGCCGCGCGACCCTTGAAGAAGAGGGGCGCGGGACCCATGGTCCTGCGCCCCTCCAGGGTGGTTCGTGCGTACCGGCGGCCATGGGCCCGTCTCGGACCCACCGGCTAGTTCGTGCCGGTGTCCGTTCCGGTCCCCGTGCCAGTGCCCGTCCCCGTGCCGCTGTCCGTACCCGTGCCGGTGCCGGTGCCGGTACCGGCACCGGAGTTGGATCCGCCGCCCGTGGTGGAGCTCGTCCCGGAGGAGACCCCGATGGTGATCGAGGCTCCCTTGCTGGCGGTGCCCGTGGAGGACTGCCAGACGACCGTGCCCGCCGCCTTGCTGCTCGAGACGGTGCTCGAGGAGACGGAGAATCCCGCGCTCTTGAGGCGCGTGGTGGCGGTGGACTCGTCGAGGCCGACTACGTCGGGCACCTCAACCTGGGCGGCGCCGAGCGAGACGGTGATGTCGACCTCCGAGCCCTTGGTCGCCTTGCCCGTGACGCTCTGGTAGGAGACCACGCCCTCCTTGTACTTGTCGCTGTAGTCGGAGGAGACGACCACGGAGAAGCCCGCGTTCTCGAGCGCGGAGCGGGCGTTCTGCTCGCTCATGCCCACGACGGAGGGGACGTCGACGGACTCGGTGCCCTTGGAGAGCTGGTAGGTGACCGTGTCGCCCGCCTTGACGGTGGTGCCGGGGGCGGGGCTCTGCTGGGCGACGTTGCCCGTCTCGACAGAGTCGGAGTAGACGGAGTCGCCGGCAGAGGCCACGAGGTTGAGCTTCTTGAGCGCCGCCTCGGCCGCGGAGGGCGTCATGTTGGTGAGGTCGGGCACCGTCACGTCCTGCGCGGGCTCCTTGCCCTTGGAGATGACGAGGTTGATCTGGGTGCCTTCGGGGGCGTCGTTGCCGGCGTCGGGGTCCTGGTCGATGACCAGGCCCTGACCGACCGTGCTGGAGTACTCCTCCTTCACGGTGCCGCTCGTGAAGTAGTTGGTGGCGTCGATCTGCTGGATGGCCTGGTCCTTGCTGAGACCGATGAGGTTGGGGACCGAGCGGGTCGCCGGGTGCGAGAGCGCCCAGGCCGCGGCCGCGAGCGCGGCGATAAGGGCGCAAACGACGAGGGCGATGGCGATGTTACGGTGCCGCCTGTGCTTGCGCTGGGCCTCGAGCTCCGTCGCGGACTGCTGGCGGAAGCGCTGGCTGCTCGTGGCGGAGGGATTGCGCGTGCGGCCGAGCTGTGAGGTGTCTCCGCCGATGGGCTGCACGCGGTTGGCGCGCGGGATGGGGTTGGTCACCATGGGGCTGATCGTCGCCGTGGTGACCGCCTGGAGCCTGCCTGCGAGGTAGTCGCGCAGCGCGTGGTAGAGCTCGTCGGCCGTCTGGAAGCGGTCGGCGGGGTTCTTCTGCATGCACTTGAGGATGATCGATTCGAGCGCGGCGTCCACGTTGGGGTTGATCTGGCTGGGGGGCTTGGGCTGCTCGTTGACCTGCTTGAGGGCGACGGTGATCGCGTCGTCTCCGTCGAAGGGCACTCGGCCGGTCGCTGCCTCGTACATCACGATGCCGAGGGAGTAGAGGTCGGTCGTGGGACCGAGCTCCTTGCCCTGGGTCTGCTCGGGCGAGACGTAGTGCGCCGTGCCGAGCACGGAGTTGTCCGTGGTCAGGTGGCTGTTCTTGGCCCGCGCGATGCCGAAGTCCATCACCTTGATGTTGCCGTCCGGCTGCACCATGATGTTCTGCGGCTTGATGTCGCGGTGGATGATGTCGTGGCGGTGCGCCACGGAGAGCGCCTGGGCTATCTGCGAGCCGATCTGCGCGACCTTGCGGCAGTCGAGGGCGCCGTGCTTGCGGATGCCACTCTTGAGGTCGGTGCCGCGCAGGTACTCCATGATGATGTAGTAGGTGTCGCCGTCCTTGCCCCAGTCGTAGACGGAGACGATGTAGGGGCTCTGGAGGGCGGCCGCCGCCTGCGCCTCCTGCTTGAAGCGCGCTGCGAACGAGGGGTCGGCGGCATACTGGGGGAGCATCGTCTTGATGGCGACGGTCCTCCCCAGGACCTTGTCGAGACCGCGATAGACGATCGCCATGCCGCCGGTGCCGATCTTGTCCTGCACTATGTAACGGCCACCGAGAACTCTACTAGGCATCCACTGCTCCTATCGACAGCGTGGAACCCCCACGCAAGGTACCGACCCTGACGGCGCTCGGCTTGTGCCGGCGTCCCACCTGACCGCTACGCGCGGCTCCCCAGGGAGGCTCCTGCGGCCGAGCCGCCTCCCCGCGCCGCAAGATCACGAGGCCGCCCCCGCGGACTGCACGGCGAGGCACTGCGCGAGCACCCTGCCGGCGACGCGGGTCGCGACCCCCGTGACGTCCTGCCCGTTGCCCTCGATGCAGATCGAGATGGCGAGGGTCGGACTATCGTACGGCGCGAAGCCCACGAAGAGGGAGTTGATGGAATTGCTGCCCACCTGGGCGGTTCCGGTCTTGCCGGCGACCTCGTATCCGTTGACGCGAGCGGCGGTGCCGGTGCCGGAGGTGACGACCTCGCGCATGCCCTCCTTGACCTTGGCCGCAGTCTCGGAGGAGACGGCCTGGCCGAGGGACTTGGGGCTCGTGGTCGAGGTGGTCACGCCCTCGGGGGAGAGGATGTGGTCGACGACGTAGGGGTTCATCACGATGCCGTTGTTTGCGATGGCGGAGGCCATCACGGCGTTCTGCATGACCGTCGTCTGCGGGCCGGCCGGGCTCTGGTGCTCGCCCACGGGCTGGCCACAGGCCGCCCACGCGGTCTCCCAGCTGGTCATCTCGGAGGGGTTGGGCATGAGCGACGCGCTGCAGGAGAAGTCCTGGCCGAGCGCGGTGCCGTAGCCGAAGGCCTTGGCGTAGCGGACGAGGGTCTCCGGCCCGACCTGGGTGCCGACCTGGCCGAAGACGGTGTTGGCCGAGTAGGCCAGCGCCTCGCGCAGGGTGATCTCGCCGTAGCTCGCGTCCCGGTCGTTCGTAACGGCGCGGCCGTCAACGTCGAGAGACGAGGGCGCGGAGTAGGTGCTGTCGAGCGAGGCAGCGCCCGAGTCGATCGCCGCGGCGAGGGTGATCACCTTGAACGTCGAGCCGGGCGTGTAGAGCTGGGTGGTGCGGTCGAGCAGGGCGGAGCCCGACGAGTTTATCGCCGAGTCGATGTCGTCGAGGGCGTAGGTCGGGTTGGAGGCCTTCGCCAGGACCGCGCCCGTCTGGGGGTTCATGACCACGATCGCGCCCTGGTAGCCGCTGAGCGCGTCCTCGGCCGCCAGCTGCATCTGGTAGTTGATCGTCAGGACGACGGAGGAGCCCGCGTTCCTGACGCCAGCCAGCGAGTTCAGGGCGCCGGACCAGGTGGAGTAGTTGGAGTTGCCCGAGAGCGTGTCGTTCATGCTCATCTCGATGCCGGTGGCGCCGTACTGGGTGGAGATGTAGCCCACCGTGTGCGCCGCGACCGAGCCGTGTGGGTAGCTGCGGGCGTACGTGCCGTCCGCGCGCGCCAGGCTCTCCGCGAGGGTCTGGCCGTCGGAGGTGATGATCGCGCCACGCTGGACGTAGGCGGTCTTCCTGATGGTGTGGTTGTTGCCCGGCATCTCCTGGATGTCGTGAGCCTCGATCACCTGGATGTAGGTGAGGTTGGCGATGAGCAGGGCGAAGAGGACGGTGAAGATCGTGATGAGCCTGGTCAGGCGGTTGCCGAGGGCGACTCGGCCGAGGACGCCGGACTCGGGGGTGTCGAGGCCGAAGCTGCCGCGGACGTGCGAGCCGCGCGCGACGGCAGAGACCCTGCTCGCGGCACCCGGCGCCACACGCGCGGTCGTGCCGGAGGCGATCTCCGCGCTGCGGCCCGTGCCCTCGTCGCCTGCGCGCAGGAGCAGGCCGACGATGATGAAGCTCGCGAGGAGGGAGCTGCCGCCCTGGCTCATGAAGGGCAGGGTGACGCCCGTGAGGGGCAGCAGCCGCGTGGTGCCGCCGATGATCAGGAAGGCCTGGAAGGCGATCGCGCAGGTCAGGCCGATGGCCGTGAAGGCCGAGACGTCGGACTTGGCGCGGGCGGCCGTGGCGAAGCCGCGGACCGAGAAGATCATGTAGCCCATGATGACCGCCGAGGCGCCGAGCAGGCCCATCTCCTCGCCGATGGCAGAGAAGATGAAGTCGGAGGCGACGACGGGGATGAGGGTGGGCAGCCCCTTGCCGATCCCGGAGCCGATGAGGTCGCCGTCGGCCAGGGAGTAGAGCGACTGGATGAGCTGGTAGCCGCCGTCGGGGTTGCCGAAGGGGTCGAGCCAGATGGCGACGCGGTTCTGGACGTGGCCGAAGGTGTGGTAGCAGAAGACGCCGCCCACGGCCAGAAGGACGAGGAAGACGAGGACGTAGCTCGTCCGTCCGGTCGCGGCGTAGAGCATCACGATGAAGAACGTGAAGAAGAGCAGGGCGCTGCCGAGGTCGCGCTCGAAGATGACGACGAGCAGGCTGATGCCCCACATCACGAAGAGGGGCGCGAGCATGCGCGGCCGCGGAAGCGCGAGGGGCCCGAAGTGGCGGGTGGAGGCCGAGAGCAGCTCGCGGTTCTCGGCGAAGTACGCCGCGAGGAACAGGATGATGAGGATCTTGGCGATCTCGCCCGGCTGGAAGGAGAAGGACCCGAAGGTGATCCAGAGCCTCGAGCCGCCGCGCTCCGTGCCGACGAGCATGGGCAGGACGAGCAGCGCCACGCCCGCCGCACCCATCGTGTACTTGTAGCGTGCGAGGTCGTCGAGGCTCTTTACCGCGACGAGGGTCGCTACCATGGCGCCCACGGAGACGAAGAGCCACATCACTTGGCGGATGGCGTCGTCCGGCGCGAGGCGGGTGACGAAGGCGATGCCGATGCCAGAGAGTACGAAGGTGACGGGCAGGATGACCGGGTCCGCGCCGGGGGCGAGGAAGCGGATGGCGACGTGGGCCACGGCGAAGGCCGCGAACAGGCCGAGCGGCACCGCGAGCGTATGGAAGCTGAGCGGCGTCTGCGTGTTGGCCACGTACATCGCATAGAGGAGCACGACGGGGATGGCCCCCGCGCAGAGCAGGAGAAGCTCGGTGTTCCTCCTCGTTGCTATCGTCCTCGCCATGTGATCACCTGCCCTCCGTCTGGTCCTCTGCCCCGCTCTGGGTGTCGGCCTTCGCGACCGCCTGCCCCTCCGCCGTCTGCGCTGCCTCCGCCGGCGTCGCCGAGCCGTCCTCTGCCGGGGCCGACGGGGTGTCCCCGGCGCCCGCGGTCTGGGCGCCCGCGGAGCCGGAGGCGCTCTGCGTCTCGGCGGCCGCCTGGGCCGCCTTGGTCTTCTCCTGGTCGATCTGGTCGCGGTAGCGCTCGACGGTCACGTGCGCCTCCTGCTCGGAGGAGACGTGAATGCCGCCCTTGAGCTGGTCTTGGATGGCGACGGGCAGGTCGCTCACCTCGACCGACGAGGTCTCGACGAGCTCGTTGAGCGAGATGCCGAACAGCTCGTCGTTGATGCCTCGGTACACGCCGACCGTGCCGCCGTTGTCCCCGACGTACCAGTCGTTGCGGATGATGGCCCCGATGCCCCCGGCGATCGTCGCGAGCGCCACGAGGGCAATCGCGACCCACACGGCGACGCTCCTGCGACGGATCTTGCGATGGACCTCGGCGAGCCCGTCGTCGAGGACGTCGACGACCACGACGGTGACGTTGTCGTGGCCGCCCGCCGTGAGGGCGGCGGAGACGAGGTTGTCGGCGGCGGCCTGGGGCGTCACGCTGGAGATGGCCACGGACTCGAGGTCCTTGTCGGCCACCATGCTCGAGAGGCCGTCGGAGCAGATCACGACGCGGTCGCCCGCGGTCACGTCGAGCAGGAAGTGGTCCGCGTACATGTCCGGGTCCGAGCCGAGCGCGCGGGTGATGATCGAGCGCGACGGGTGCGTGCGCGCCTCGTCGGCCGTTATCTCACCGGCGTCCACGAGCTCCTCCACGTAGGAGTGGTCGTGCGTCAGGCGTACGAGGGTGCCCGCGTGCAGGAGGTAGACGCGCGAGTCGCCGACGTGGGCGATCGCCATCTTGTTCTTCTCGATGATGACGCAGGTGGCGGTGGAGCCCATGCCGGGCTTGCCCTGACCCCGGTCCGCGCTCATGAGGACGGCGGCGTTGGCCGACTCCACGGCGGCGCCGAGCGCGATGTCGTCGGCGTGCTCGGGCGCCATGGCCCCGATCGTGTCGACCGCGATCTTGCTCGCGACCTCGCCCGCCGCGTGGCCGCCCATGCCGTCGCACACGCAGAACAGCGGCGCGCGCACGAGGAAGGAGTCCTCGTTCTGGCCGCGCACGAGGCCCACGTCCGAGCGCGCCCCCCAGGAGAGGGCGTCGGAGCAACCCGTGGAGGTCGAGGCGCCCGCGCGGTTGACCACCGGCATCTCGTTTCTTCCCGGGGCGTTGACCGGCTCGGCCGACTGCTCCTCGTCGAGGGTGGGTGCGTCGTCGCTCATCGGCGGCTCACTCGCATGATGGTGTCGCCTACCTGGACCTCGTCGCCCTCGCGGAGGGTGACGGGCTGGGTGATGCCGTGCCCGTTCACCAGGGTGCCGTTGGTGGAGCCGAGGTCCTCGAGGACGAGCGCCGGGCCCTGCAGGGTGAAGCGGGCGTGGGTGGCCGAGACGAACGGCTCGTCGATGACGATGTCCGAAGAGGGCGCGCGCCCGATGACGACGGGGCCGAGGATGTCGACGTGCAGGCCGCGCAGCTGGCGCGAGCCCTTCTCGACGTCGACCGACCAGATCGCCGCGTCGCGGCGCTGGCCGCGCACGAGGCCGATGCCCGTGCGCATCGCGGCGTACAGGAAGAGGTACAGGACGACGACGAGGAGGATGCGACCCGCGAAGAGAACGAGGTCGATCATGCTAGTCCTCCTTGAACGTGAGGTTCACGAGGCCGATCGTGATGACGTCACCGTCCCTCAGCGAGCACGCCTCCACGTCGATGTCGTTGACCAGGGTTCCGTTGGTGGACTTGAGGTCGTGGATGACCCACTCGCCGTTGTCGTAGACGATCTCGGCGTGGCGACGCGACACGTTGGGGTCGTGCAGGACGATCCCGCCGGGCACGCGCTCGCGGCCGATGGCGGTGCGCTGCGTGGTGACGGGGTAGCTGCGCCCGGTCTCCTGGTCGATGAGGCGGCAGGTCGCGGGCCTCGTGAGGGAGGTGGGGGCGATGACCTCGTGGACGTCGGTCGTGGACACGGGGACCGTGGCGTCCGAGGTGGACCCTGCGAGCTCGACGCTCGCGGGCGTGGCGGGGGAGGATGCCTCCTCGGCGTCGTCCGAGCCCTCGCGGCGCAGGAGCGCCTCGTCCACCACGTCGTCGATCGCGGAGTCGGGCATGACCTCGAGGCCAGCCGAGCTGCTGCCGAGGCCCGCGTCCGCGGGTCCCGCCTCCGGGCTGGGGACGGGCGCCGCGCCCGCGCCGGGGGCCTGCGCGGTGGGGGTGGGGGCAGGGGTGGGGGCCACGTTGAGGTAGGCGCTCTCCTCGGCGCGCAGGCGGGCGAGCGTGCGCGGGTCCACGTTCTCAGCGAAGACGGCGAAGCGGCCTTGCTTGAGGCTCGGGTCGACCATGAACCTCACGAGGGGCTTGCCGACGAAGGTGTAGGCGCGCTTCTTGGCCTGGGCCTCGACCAGGGAGGAGATCTCCTCGGTGATTTGCGGGTAGAGCATGCGCATGTTCTCGTCATCGGCGGTCGAGACGAGGACCGTGTAGAGCGCAGGTGCCGTGTCGATGCCGTCGATGACGAAGGTCTCGTCCTCCATCTCGCGGACGGCCTTCTTCGCAAGCTTCTTGAAGGAGAAGGGCTCGGACTTGACTCCGCCGCCCGCGCCGAAGATAGAACCGATGCGCTCCTCGAATATGTCCAGGACGTTCATGCTCGCTCATCACCTTCCGCGTCGCCACCGGGGCCGTGAAGGACGGTCGTGACACACATAATCACTCCTAAGACTACCGCAACGCCAAATGAGGGCAGATCGCCAGCGCCTGGGTTGGCGATATTCTCCATCTGAGCCCATGCAAACTGAAACGATGCTAAGACGAGCGCGGAGAGCGCGTAGCCGGCGATGCAGCTCGCCCTGGTGCCGCGCGCGACCAGCAGGGAGCAGACCCACGAGGCCGCGGCGACGCCGGCGAGCGAGGCCCAGCTGCCGGGGTCGCCGGCGGCGGCGACGACGCCCGCGAGCAGGCCCCGGGCGTCGAGCCCCCAGGTGCCGACGAGCTCGGACCCCCGCTCGAGGAGCCAGGCCGCCACGGCCGTCCCGAGCGCCGAGGCGGGCGGAAGGGTGCCCCCGGCCGCCGGGACCGCGGCCTCGGGCGAGCCGAGGACCAAGGGGGCGAGCAGGGCGAAGGCGCCGAGGCGCTGACGGCGGCCTATGGAGACCCACCAGAGCAGTGCGGCCAGCGCGAGCAGGAGGGCGAGGGGGAAGACGTCCGCCGTCGCCCCGGAGGCGATCGCGAGCAGGCTCGAGACGGTCGCGAGGGGGACGCCGAGCACGGGGAGGGCGGCCGTCGCGGCGGCACCGGCGCCGCAGCAGGCGGCGAGAGCGCCGCCGTCGAGGGAGAAGGCCCGAGGCAGCGTCCGCCACAGGACGGCGGCGGTCGGCAGGGCCGCGGCCGCGCGCACGAGCGCGCCCTCGAGCCAGGGGAAGCGCTCCCAGGGCGTGAGCTGGCCACCGTCCGGCGACGAGGCCGGCCCCTCCTCCTCGCCGGACTGCGAGATGAGCCAGGCGAGCGACTCCTTGCCCTCCCGTGCGTCCCCGAGCGCGCGCACGACGCCTCCCACGAGCTCCGCAACGGAGGACATGCGAGCGGCGGGGCTGGGGTCCAAGGCCCTGAGCAGGGTGCTCTCCACGACGCCGGCGAGCTCCGGCTCCACGTGGGAGAGCGACGGCGTGGGTCCGCGCCGAATCTTCTCGAGCGAGCGCTCCGGAGTGGCGGCGGCATAGGGGCAGCTGCCGGTGAGGGCCTGCCAGGCGACGACCGCGAGGGAGAAGACGTCGGTGCGCTCGTCCACGTAGTCGCCACAGATCTGCTCGGGGGGCATGTACCCCACGGTGCCGCCGCGGGCGCCCTCGAAGCCGGCGGCCGAGGCGAGTGACGCCATGCCGAAGTCGGCGAGCTTCACGGTGCCGTCGCGCGAGATCATGATGTTGGCCGGCTTGATGTCGAGGTGAAGGACGCCGTTCTCGTGTGCGAACTCGAGGGCCGACCCCACGCTCTCCAGCACGTGGGCGCACTCGTCGAAGGTGAGGACGCCCCCCTCCACGCGCGCGAGGAGCTCCTGGAGGTCCAGGCCGTCCACGTACTCCATCACGAGGTAGGAGCTCTGCGCGTCCGTCTCGAAATCGTAGACGGTGACGATGTTGGGGTGGGAGAGCATGCTCGAGGTCCTGGCCTCGCCGAGGGCCTCCTCGAGGGTGGAGGAGGGCACGGCGCCCTCGGAGACGGTCAGGGGCATGCGCTTGATGGCTACGCGGCGTTGCAGGCGCGTGTCCCAGCAGGTGCTCACGGTGCCGAAGCCGCCCTCGTCGTTGGTCGAGAGGATGCGGTAGCGTCCGAGGAGCATGCGCGCCGCCCCCGCGCCCCCTACCGGCGCGGTGGGGGCGGCGTCCGGGGCGAAGGCTCCAGAGGTCCGCGTGTCCGGGTCTGTTCTCGCTGCGTTGCGCACGACGGCTCCCTCGGTCGCGCCGGCGTCCGAGCGGCCGGCGTCTCGCGATGGCCCTCCGAAGGGCTCCCCTGGAGGGGCCATTGGAGACGCCATTGTACAGAAAAAGAATGTCCTAAGATTGTCCTTGCACTTTCCCCAGCGGTAGTAGTAGGATATGTGCTCACGCGGGCGTGGCGGAATTGGCAGACGCGTACGGTTCAGGTCCGTATGAGAGCAATCTCATGAAGGTTCAAGTCCTTTCGCCCGCACCATTGCAAAGTATGAGCACCTCCGTAGGCTTGGCCTCCGGAGGTGCTCTTCTTATGGACGGCTCTTCCGTTGCGCGGCTTACGCCCAAGGCAGGCCCCTCTCTCGGTGCAGGCCAGGCGCAAATCGGTCGCAAACCGCAGGTACGAGTCGGGAAAGGGGAGAGGGCGGGACTGCCGCCTCGCCCTCTCCCTATGCCCGCGCCCGGGCGGGTGGCTATGTATGTAAGTGGATGTAAGTGGAAGGCCGCGCGAGGCCCTCGTCCTAGTGGTTGTCCTCGTCGAAGTCCGACCAGCCGCTCTCGTCGTCATCGTCGAACAGGTCCCAGTCGTCCTCGGACTTCTCGTGGTTGTAGAACTCGCGGCGCGTCTTGCGCTCGAGGACGACGGCGATGATGAGGAAGAGGATGATTCCACCCACGACGAGGCACGCGACGCCGGGTCGGGTGCCAAACAGCCAGTCCATGAATCCAGATGCTGCGCTCATACGTGCGCCTTTCGTTATGTAACCTAGCGGAACCTCGCCAAGTATATACTTGGTCATCAAGTGTAACGGAACCAAGACGGTGCTATCACAAGGTGCGTGAAAGCCGCACCCCCGCCGAGAAGGGGAGCTTATGCTCGACATTAAGTTTGTACGAGAGAATCCCGACGTCGTGGACAAGTCCTGCGCGTCGCGCCAGAACGCGCACTGGGACCGTGAGAGGTTCTTCGAGCTCGACGAGGAGCGCCGCACCGTCATCGTCGAGGTGGAGAAGATCCAGGCGGAGCGCAACGCCGTCTCCAAGCAGATCGGCCAGCTCATGCGCGAGGGCAAGAAGGACGAGGCCGAGGCCGCAAAGGCCAAGGTCAAGGCCAACAAGGACCGCATGGACGAGCTCAACGAGAAGCGCGGTGCCGTCGAGAAGGAGCTCTTCGACCTCGTCGCCGCCATCCCCAACATCCCGCACGAGTCCGTGCCCTACGGCAAGGACGACTCCGACAACCCCGAGGTGCGCCGCTGGGGCGAGCCCACGACGTTCGACTTCGAGCCCAAGGCCCACTGGGACCTCGGCCCCGCGACCGGCATGATCGACTTCGAGCGTGGCATCAAGCTTGCCGGTACCCGCTTCTACCTGCTCGGGGGCGCTGGTGCCCTGATGGAGCGCGCCCTTATCAACTTCTTCGTCGACGAGCACGTCAAGGCCGGCTTCAAGGAGTGGTGGCCTCCCGTCATCACCAACTACGACAGCCTTTTCGGCACCGGCCAGCTGCCCAAGTTCGACGAGGACCTCTATCACGTGAGCGGCGGCATGTACCTCATCCCGACGGCCGAGGTCATGCTCACCAACATCCATCGTGACGAGATCCTCTCCGGTGACGACCTGCCCCTGTGGTACACGGCGTTCACGCCCTGCTTTCGCGAGGAGGCCGGCTCCGCGGGACGCGACACGCGCGGCATCATCCGCGTGCACGAGTTCGACAAGGTCGAGATGGTCAAGTTCGCCAAGCCCGAGGACTCCATGAACCAGCTCGAGTCCATGGTCGCCGAGGCCGAGCGCATGCTCCAGCTCCTCAAGCTCCCGTACCACGTCGTCACGCTCTGCACCGGCGACATCGGCTTCTCCGCCACCAAGTGCTATGACCTCGAGGTCTGGCTGCCGAGCTACAACGCCTACAAGGAGATCTCCTCCTGCTCCAACTGCTGGGACTTCCAGGCGCGTCGTGCGAACATCCGCTACAAGGACCCCAAGGAGTTCAAGGGCACGCGCCTCGTGCACACCCTGAATGGCTCCGGCCTCGCGGTCGGTCGCACCATGGCCGCGATCATGGAGAACTACCAGAACCCCGACGGCTCCATCACGGTGCCCGAGGTCCTGCGCCCCTACATGCGCGGCATGGAGGTCATCAAGCCCATCGCGTAGCGGAACCGCTATCGCAAGGCAGCGCGAGAAGAGCGAGGGGGAGGCCTGGCGTCGAGCCGGGCCTCCCCCTCGAGCCGTTACGCGCTGGCAGGCGCCGCCGCCGACGCGCGAGGGAGGCCCTCCCGGCGGGGTCCGCACAGGCATCGGCGTCGCGACTACTTCTTGTCTAAAGAAAAAGGCCCGGATACCCGGGCCGAAGATTCATGGTGGAGAATAGGGGATTCGAACCCCTGACCTCATGACTGCCAGTCATGCGCTCTCCCAGCTGAGCTAATTCCCCAATCAGTTGGTGCGGTAGATACTTTACCAAAGACTCGTCCGCGCGCAAGCCCCAATTTTAATTCACGGTCTGTCCATCTCTGAGCGGTCACCCCATTCTCGATTCTAGAAAAGACAAGAACAGGTGTTCCCATAGCGCTCATGGAGTAGTACAATTGTTCCCATCACAGGGGATGGGAGGCAATCATGGGAGGCTATCCGCAGGAGCACAAGGGCTACACGCTCTTGGAGGTCGATGACGGGGACGAGACGAGGAGGGTCTTTGGCTTCGAGGAGCCCGGCGGCCTTGGCGTCGGGGAGATTACACGAGGCGAGCTGACGATGTGTGTCTTCGGGACGGACGCCCACTTCCACCAGATAACCCTCGCCGAGAGAGACTACGAGAGGTGCGCCCGCCTTCTCGGCGCGGCGGACTCGCCCGAGGACGCAGGGGACCTGGTCTGCCAGTTGCGTATCTGGTTCGGGGCGACAGGGTTCTTCCTGAGCGATCTCATGGACCTGCTCGACCGGGAGGGCGTGCGCTACGGCTACCTCAATGACTGCAGGGGCGCCGGCGTCTCATACCATGCGGTCAACGGCTTCGGAGGGGAGGAGGGCCACCTGAGGCTAGTCTAGCTGGGGGGCGGGTGCCTCTTTGGTCTTTTGATAAAAAAGGAGCCCCTTTCGGGGCTCCTTCGAAGTTCTGGTGCGGCCTGAGGGATTCGAACCCGCGACAGACTGATTCGTAGTCAGTTCCTCTATCCAGCTGAGGTAAGGCCGCTTGCGGCTATTTACTATGCCAGTCGGGCCTGGATGAGTCAAGGACTTTTTTCTCCTTTTTGAGAAAAATTTGAGGGATAGAGAAAAACGTGAGGTAGAAGGGGGCGTCAGAGCAGCTGAGGTCCAGTCGCGCGAGGGGGAACCCCCAATTGCGTAAGATGGGAGCGGAGGGAACATGCACAGGCTATTTGTCATGAGCGTCGACGCGCTCTTCACGAGCAACCTCACGGACGTACGGAGGCTGCCAGGCTTCTCACAGGTGCTCGAGCGGGCCGCCATGTTCGAGGACGTGTACGCCGTCTATCCGACGCTGACCTACGTATGCCACGCGAGCATCATGACCGGATGCTGGCCCGACCGACATGGGGTGCCGCACAACCAGCTGCTCGATCCCGCTACGGGCGACCGGGTGTGGTACTGGGACTACGGGAGCCTACGCGCCCCCACCATCTTCGACTGGGCCAAGAGGGCGGGGAGGACCTGCGCCTCGGTCGGATGGCCGGTTACGGCCGCGGCGGACGCGATAGACGTGAACGTGCCCGAGGTCTGGGTCTGCGACCCCCAGATGATGCGGGACGAGCTCTTGCCCCAGGCTCTGGACGAGGTCTACCGGCGGGGGTGCTCGCCCGCCGGCTTCTCCCTCTACGAGCGGCACAAGGACCTCTTGGTCAACAACGCGACGCCCTACCTCGACGAGTTCGACGTGGCCTGCTGCGAGGAGGTCATCGAGGGATGCAGGCCGGACGTGCTGCTCACGCACCAGGCCCACCTCGACCACGTGCGTCACTCCTGCGGCGTGGACTCCCCCCAGGTCCAGGACGCCCTCAGGTTCCACGACTCCCTCGTGCAACGCTGCATCGAGTCCATGCGCCGCGCAGGCACCCTCGACGACACCGTCTTCGTGATCCTCGGTGACCACGGGCACCTGCGCGTGGACTACAAGATCTGCCCCAACGTCCTTCTCGCCCGGGCGGGCCTCATCGACTTGGACGCAGGCGGAGTGCCAGGCTCATGGCGGGCCTACGTCCAGAGCGCCGGCGTGAGCGCACAGCTCTTCGCGCGGGACGGCCGGGCGCTCGAGGAGGCGAGGGCGGCCCTCGCGCCCCTGGTGGAGGACGGGCTCGTGACCAGCGTCCTCACCCGCGAGGAGGCGCGCCGCCTCTACCACGCCGGGGGCGACTTCGCCCTCATGATGGAGGCGGCTCCCAACCACGCCTTCGGCGCGGACTGCACGGGCGAGCTCGTGTGTGCCTCGGGCAGCGAGGACTACCGCTACGCGGTCTCCACCCACGGGCACCTGCCATCGCGCGGGCCCCGCCCACCCTTCGTCGTGGCTGGCCCGGGCGTCGAGCCTGGTCGTTACGTCGGGGCGCGCCTCGTCGACGAGGCGCCCACGCTGATGAGGCTTGCGGGGATTCCCTACGACGAGGCCGCGCTCGACGGAACGGACCTCTTTGGTCCGGGGTCGCCGGCGGTCAGGGTCCCGGACTGGGCATAGCGCCCAAGATAAGGAAAAACCCGCCCGACCTGACGGTCCGGCGGGTGCATTTACTGGCGGAGAGCTGGGGATTCGAACCCCAGATAGGATTTGGTCCTATACTCGCTTAGCAGGCGAGCACCTTCGGCCTCTCGGTCAGCTCTCCAATCAACATGCTTGAGCATCATACCCCAGTGAGGACAAAGTCACAACTTCAACATCTGCGGAAGGTCGCCCACGACGACGTCCTCTGGGTGGGCGCGCAGCGCGTCCCAGGAGAAGCGGCCGACAAGGGCCTCGGCCGAGAGGGCCTCGCCAGGCTCCGCGAGCGACACGAGGGACGCGAGCCAGCCGATCAGCGGCTCGGGGCCGGCGAGGCGCGAGCGGAGGTAGCCGAGGTCGAGGTCGTGGTCCCGCTTCGAGAGGCGACGTCCCTCGGGCGTTATGAGGAGGGGCACGTGCGCGTAGCGGGGATGGGAGTAGCCCAGCAGGTCCTGCAGGTACATCTGGCGCGCGACCGAACCGAGGAGGTCGCTGCCGCGGACGACGAGGTCGACCCCCATGAGGGCGTCGTCCACCACGACCGCCAGCTGGTAGGCGATGACCCCGTCGGAGCGCCTCACGATGAAGTCCCCGCAGTCGCGCGCGAGGTTCTCCCGCCGCTCCCCGAAGACGAGGTCGCGAAACCTCACCTCGGCGGCAGGGTCCTCGGCGTCGGGGACGCGCAGGCGCGTGGCCGGTGGGCGGAGGCGCGAGCGCCGTGCGACCTCGCTCGGCGAGAGGCCACGACAGGTTCCCTGGTACACGTAGGTGCCGTCCGAGGCGTGGGGCGCGCTCGCGGCATGGAGCTCCTGCCTCGTGCAGAAGCACGGGTAGGTGTGGGGGGCGAGCTCGCGCAGCGCCTCGAGGTAGAGCCCGCCCCGGTCGGACTGGAAGTAGGGGCCCTCGTCCCAGTCGAGCCCGAGCCAGCGGAGGTCGTCCACGAGCAGGCCCGCGACCTCGCGGTCCTGCGCCCGGGGGTCGAGGTCCTCGATCCGCAGGACGACGCGCCCGCCCGCGGAGCGGACCGCGAGCCAGCCCATGAGCGCCGAGAAGACGTTGCCCGCATGCATGCGACCGGAGGGCGTCGGGGCGAAGCGCCCGACGGGGCCGCCGTGCGCGCTGTCCCTCCCGGCCACTACCCCTCCTCCCCAAAGAGGGCGCTGGCGTAGGCGTAGACCTCTATCCCGCAGGTGGGGGTCGGCGGCGCGGTGCGGACCCTGCGCATCCCCGCGTGGTCGTAGAAGCCGAAGTCGCAGCCGTCGTCGGTCATGAGGTAGAAGCCCCGCGCTCCCGTCTCCCTGAAGTGGTCGATCGCGGCGGAGAAGAGCCTCCCGCCCACACCCCTGCCCCTGAGCGCGGGTGCCGTCACGAAGAGCTCGACGGAGGCGTCGGCGTAGGGCTCCCCGCTCGCGGCGATCCGGTCGGAGAGCGCCTGCTCGCGCTCGAGCACCTCGATGCCCTCCGTCGTCGCCGCATCCCAGCGCTCCCTCGCGGGCAGCGTCGCCATGAGCAGGTCGATGCGCCTGCGCCAGAGGTTGTAGTGGGGCGCCGACCCGCGGCTCGCGCACAGGATGACCCCGCCGGCGACGCCGTCCTTCTCGGCCACGAGCGACCAGTCGTGGTGGAGGAGGTGGTGGCAGAGCTCGACCGCGCCGAGGGTGCCCTTGAGCGCGGTCGGGGCGTCGGGGAACCAGAGGTCGGCGAGGAGGGGCGCGAGCGCCTCGACGTCGCGCTCCTCGAAGGGGCGCAGCCTTGCTCCGCCCTGCTCGTCCACCCTGTCGCGACGCGGGTCGCATCCCCCTCGCAGCGGCGAGGGGGCCTGGTTTGTGCTCGACATTCGACTCTCCTGGATTCGGGCGCGACCGCGCCCCCGAGTGGGTATACCGAAGTACATGGTAGACATCGTAGCGATTGGGCGCCGGCGCGGGCCGGTGCGGGGGAGGGGCGTATGTCAGAGGTCGACGAGGCCATGCAGGAGGGCTTCCAGCTGGGGAGGCCGGCGCTCGTGTGCAGGTGGAGGCTCGCCGGCGCGCGGCTCCCGATGGCCAACAGGCACATGCGGGCCCTCGGGGAGCGCGCAGTCCTGGGGTCGCGCCTCTCGGCGCAGCTGCTCGCCTGGGTCAAGCAGCACATCGAGTGGACGCTCGCGGACGGGGCGGCCGAGCATCCGGACGGCGTGCTCATGCTCGTGGTGGACGAGAAGGGCCGGGCGGCGATGAGCGTGGGGCCCTACGAGGGGCTGGCGTCGACGACGACGGAGGCCCTCGTCGAGCGCGCCCGCGCCTCCAAGGTGGAGGCCCTGCGCACCGGCGTCGCCCCCGAGACCCTCTGGGCCGTCTCCGGGGATGCGCTCGTGTGGGGCGCGGCTCCGCAGCGCCCCGCCTCCGCCACGGGCTCGCTGATGGGCGACCTTGCCCGCACGCTGGGGATCCCCGTCAGGAGGGACGACGCCCTCGCCGAGGAGGTGGCCGCCGACCCCGCCGCCTACGAGGAGGTCTTCCTCGTCTCGGACGAGCACGGCGTCGTGCCTGCCCGAGACGCCTCCGGCGCGCGGGCGCTGAAGTTCGCCCAGGGCTACGAGCGCCTGCTCGACAGGACCGCGCGCCTCTAGCCTCCCGGCGCCTTGCCGGCGCGGCATGACGGCCCCGGCCTGCCCCGTCGGCGCCCCATCCCGTCCGACCTCGCCTCGAGGCCTGGCCGGGATACCCCGGCGCGGTGCCCGCTGCATTGCGGGGGTGTGGTTGCTGTATCATGTGGAAAGCACTGTGTGGGGAGCATGGCGCACAGGCGGCCCCGGCCGATTACTGGGGTATGAACTCGTGATAGCCACCGGATCCTCGGTGGACCGTATCGCTTCGAAGGAGAGGATATGGCGAGAAAATTCAAGTCGATGGACGGTAACGAGGCGGCAGCCTACGTCTCGTACGCCTTTACGGAGGTGGCGGGCATCTACCCGATCACGCCGTCCAGCCCGATGGCCGACCACGTCGACCAGTGGGCAGCTCAGGGCAAGAAGAACATCTTCGGCACGCCCGTCAAGGTGGTCGAGATGGAGTCCGAGGGCGGCGCGTCCGGCACCGTTCACGGCTCGCTCGGCGCTGGCGCCCTCACCACCACCTACACGGCGTCCCAGGGCCTTCTCCTGATGATCCCGAACATGTACAAGATCGCCGCCGAGCAGCTGCCGGGCGTCTTCCACGTGTCCGCGCGTACCGTCGCCACCCAGGCGCTCAACATCTTCGGTGACCACTCCGACGTCATGGCCTGCCGCCAGACCGGCTTCGCCATGCTCGCCGAGGGCAACGTCCAGGAGGTCATGGACCTCGCCCCCGTCGCCCACCTCTCCGCCATCGAGGGCAAGGTGCCGTTCCTCAACTTCTTCGACGGCTTCCGCACCTCGCACGAGATCCAGAAGGTCGCCGTGTGGGACTACGCCGACCTCGCGGACATGTGCGACATGGACGCGGTCCAGGCCTTCCGCGACCACGCGCTCAACCCCGAGCACCCCGCCGCCCGCGGTAGCCACGAGAACGGCGACATCTTCTTCCAGCACCGCGAGGCCTGCAACAAGGTCTACGACGAGCTGCCGAAGGTCGTCCAGGGCTACATGGACAAGATCAACGCCAAGCTCGGCACCAGCTACCACCTGTTCGACTACTACGGCGCCCCCGACGCCGACCGCGTGGTCGTCTGCATGGGCTCCTTCTGCGACACGCTCGAGGAGGTCATCGACTACCTCAACGCTCACGGCGAGAAGGTCGGCCTGGTGAAGGTGCGCCTCTATCGCCCCTGGTCCGTCGAGGACTTCGTGGCCGCGCTCCCCGAGACGGTCAAGAAGATCGCGGTCCTCGACCGCACCAAGGAGCCCGGCTCCATCGGCGAGCCCCTCTACGAGGACGTCGTCTCCGCGCTCTACGAGGCCGGTCGCTCCGACCTGGTCGTCGTCGGTGGCCGCTACGGCCTCGGCTCCAAGGACGAGCCGCCCGCGGCAGCCTTCTCCGTCTACGAGGAGCTCAAGAAGGACCAGCCCAAGCGCGAGTTCACGATCGGCATCGTGGACGACCTCACCAACCTGTCCCTCCCGATGGACCCCGACGCCCCCAACACGGCCGCGGAGGGCACCATCGAGTGCAAGTTCTGGGGCCTTGGCGGCGACGGTACGGTCGGTGCCAACAAGAACTCGATCAAGATCATCGGCGACCACACCGACAAGTACGTCCAGGCCTACTTCCAGTACGACTCCAAGAAGACGGGCGGCGTGACCATCAGCCACCTGCGCTTCGGTGACAAGCCCATCCGCTCGCCGTACTACGTGACCAAGGCCGACTTCGTCGCATGCCACAACCCCAGCTACATCGTCAAGGGCTTCAAGATGGTCCGCGACGTCAAGCCCGGCGGCACCTTCCTGGTCAACTGCCAGTGGAGCGACGAGGAGTTCGCGGAGAAGATGCCTGCCGCCGGCAAGCGCTACATCGCCGAGAACAACATCTCCGTCTACCTGATCGACGCCATCGACCTGGCCGCCAAGGTCGGCATGGGCAAGCGCACCAACACGGTGCTCCAGTCCGCCTTCTTCGCGCTGGCCAAGGTCCTGCCCGCCGAGGACGCCCTGCAGTACATGAAGGACGCCGCGGAGAAGTCCTACGCCAAGAAGGGCCAGGCCATCGTCGAGGCCAACTGGAAGGCCATCGACGCCGGCGCCACCGCCTTCCACAAGTTCGACGTCCCGGCCGAGTGGGCCAATGCCACCGACGAGAGGAAGGAGGTCGTCCTCGAGGGCCGCGACGCCATCGTCAAGCAGGTCAAGGAGCTCCTCACCCCGATCAACCTCATGGACGGCGACTCCCTGCCCGTCTCCGCGTTCAAGGACAACGCCGACGGCCAGTGGGAGCTGGGCGCCTCCGCGTACGAGAAGCGCGGCACCGCCGTCATGGTCCCGCGCTGGGACGCCAGCAAGTGCATCCAGTGCAACACCTGCGCCTACGTCTGCCCGCACGCCACGATCCGTCCGGTCGTCATGAACGCCGAGGAGGCCGCCAAGGCGCCTGCGTCCATGAAGACGACTGAGCTCAAGGTCCCGAAGGACACCGGCTACACCTTCACCATCGCCGTCTCCCCGCTTGACTGCATGGGCTGCTACAACTGCCTGGCGGTCTGCCCCAAGAGCACCCCGAAGGACGGCGGCGCCCTCACCATGGTCCCGCTCGAGGAGGAGCTCGATCAGGCCGAGGCCTGGGACTACGGCGTGAACAAGGTCTCCGAGAAGTCCGAGCTCGCCAACGACAAGAACGTCAAGGGCTCCCAGTTCCACAAGCCCCTGCTCGAGTTCTCCGGCTCCTGCGCCGGCTGCGCCGAGACCAGCTATGCTCGCCTCGTCACCCAGCTCTTCGGTGACCGCATGTTCATCTCCAACGCCACCGGCTGCTCCTCCATCTGGGGCAACCCCGCGGCCACCTCGCCGTTCACGACCAACGCGTGCGGCCACGGCCCGGCGTGGAACAACTCGCTGTTCGAGGACAACGCCGAGCACGGCCTCGGCTTCGAGGTCGGCTACGAGGCGGAGCAGGAGCGCCTCGTCGCCCTCACCGAGCAGCTCCTCAAGGTCGAGGGCCTGCCCACCTCGCTGCAGGACGCCGCGACTGCGTGGCTCGAGAACCGCACCGTCTCCGGCGTCTCCCAGAACGCGTCCGCCGCGTTCGCCAAGGAGCTCGAGGGCGTCGACAACGACGTGGCCAAGAAGATCCTGGCCGACAAGTCCTACCTCTCCAAGAAGTCCTTCTGGATCTTCGGCGGCGACGGCTGGGCCTACGACATCGGCTTCGGCGGCCTCGACCACGTCCTGGCCTCCGGCCGTAACGTCAACGTCTTCGTCTTCGACACCGAGGTCTACTCCAACACGGGCGGCCAGGCGTCCAAGGCTTCCAACCTCGGCCAGGTCGCGCAGTTCGCTGCGGCCGGCAAGGAGACCAAGAAGAAGTCCCTCGCCGAGATCGAGATGTCCTACGGCTACGTCTACGTCGCGCAGGTCGCCATGGGCGCCAACCCGATGCAGACCCTGAAGGCCATCGCCGAGGCCGAGGCCTACGACGGCCCGTCCCTGGTCATCGGCTACAGCCCCTGCGAGATGCACTCCATCAAGAAGGGCGGCATGATGCACTGCCAGGAGGAGATGAAGCGCGCCGTCGACTGCGGCTACTGGAACCTCTTCCGCTTCAACCCCGCCGCTCCGGAGGGCAAGAAGTTCTCGCTCGACTCCAAGGAGCCGAAGGGCGGCTATCAGGACTTCCTGATGAACGAGGCCCGCTACGCGCGCCTGACCCGCGAGTTCCCGGGCCGCGCGGAGGAGCTCTTCGCCAAGAACGAGGAGGCCGCGATGCAGCGCTACGCGCACCTGCTCAAGCTCAAGGACATGTACGCCGACGCCTAGGCCATAGCCTAGGGGCTTGGGCGTAGACGTCCCGAGGTTCGTCGAGGGGCCGGGAGGAGAGATCCTCCCGGCCCCTCCTTCGTTTCGGGAGCGCGACTGCCATGGTGTGCGCCACCAGGTGCGTGACGTGGCGTCTGTAGGCTATGCTGCGCATCGGGGCGCCCCCACCCTTCCTATCGCGTTGGGTGTATCCTCTGCTATATATTTATGTGTTCTGGAGGCGGGCGCGCCCGCCGCCACCGCCGCGCGGACGGGTCCACGCAGCCGTCGCGTCCTGAAGAGCGCAGCGAGCGTCAGGGGCAGAATCGGGCTTTCGAGTTCAGAAGGGGCCTAGCTCAAGTTGAATCCCGCAATCGTCATCCCGACGTATTGGAAAGAGAACGACTCGGACGACGGGTCGACGCTGGTCGGCTCCTACGACCACGCGACGCCGATCACCAAGCCCGTCCCCGAGCTCGAGACCTGCCTGGAGTCGCTCGAGCAGGTGCGGGGCGTGCTCAGGGTGATCGTCCTGCTCGTCGCCCCGAGCTCCTGCGCCGAGGCGGCCCGTGCCCGCGTCAACGCCATCTGCAGGGCGCACCCAAACCTGAACCCCCTCATCGTCGGCCCCCGCGAGGCCGGCTACGTGATCAATGCCCTCCACGTCGTCGCCCCCAACCTCGAGGGGGAGACCGTCTCTCTGCGCGGCTACGGCGCGATCCGCAACATGGGCCTCGTCGTTGCGGCCACCCTCGGCCACGACGTCGTGGTCTTCATGGACGACGACGAGCTCGCCCTCGACGAAAACTTCCTCGTCGACGGCGTCTTCGGCCTGGGCCTGCTGACCCGTCAGGACCTGCCCGTCTCGGCCAAGAGCGGCTACTTCTACGACGCCAACGACTCTTGCCTCGCTGACGAGGAGAACGAGCGCTGGTGCGACCACTGGTGGACCAAGAAGCGGGAGTTCAACCAGTGGATGCGTCGTGCCCAGCAGTCGACGAGGATCTCGCGGTCCAACTACGTCTGCGGCGGCTGCCTCGCGATCCATGCGGACGCCTTCTGCCGCGTCGCCTTCGACCCCTACATCACGCGCGGCGAGGACCTCGACTACCTCTTCAACCTGCGCATGAACGGCATGGACATGTGGTTCGACAACCAGTGGGCCGTCAAGCACCTGCCGCCCCCGTCCACCTCGGAGGCCGGCAGGTTCATGCAGGACGTCTACCGCTGGACCTACGAGTGCGAGAAGATCGACGTCGCCAACCACCGGATCGGCCTGCACAAGGTCACGCCGGAGTCCCTCATGCCCTACCCGGGGCCCTGGATCTCGCCCGGCGTCCGCACCAAGATCTTCGTCACGTCGCTCCTGCGCTCGATCGCCGGGCCCGAGCGGCAGCGCTACTTCGACATCTGGCTCAAGTCCCGCGGCGAGGCAAAGAGCTGGGCCGCCCGCACGAGCGAGAGCTACCTCTCGTTCCAGACCTACTGGCCCGGCATGATGTCGCAGCTCTGGCGAGACGAGCCGCTTGCCGACGCGATTCTCGAGACCGGAACCCCGACCCAACCCAAGAGGAGGCGTCGGCGCAGATGAGGGCGCGACTGACGGAACATAGCGGAACCCTGGCGCTCGTCGTGTCCGTCGCGGTCGCCGTCTCGATGCTCCTGCTGCTCTCGTGGGGCATCTCGACTGGCAACCTCGTGGCCGCGATGGTGTCGGGCGCCTTCCTGGCCATAGACATCGTGCTGTCCGGCTCCGTCGTCATGGTGCCGGACAACCTGCGCTCGCAGGCGACGGAGCGCACGCTGCGCCTCGCGTCGAGCACCCTCGCGCACATGCGCGACGGCCTCACGCCGGAGAACTGCACCGCCGTCTGCCAGCTGCTCCTGCCCGAGACCCAGGCCTGCGCCATCTCCATGACGGACACGGAGTCCGTGCTTGCCTTCGTCGGCGACGCCGTGAGCCGTACCCACGTGGGCTCGCCCAACACGGCCCCGACCGAGGAGGTGCTCAGGAGCGGCCGCATGGAGACCTTCAGCTCGCGCGACCTCACCGAGCGCGCGGCGCGCGAGGACGCGAAGGGCCCCGCGCGCGGGCGCTCCTACACGGTCGACGGCTACCCCGCCGGCATCATCGTCCCCCTCGTCGTGAGCGAGAAGCCCGTGGGGACCCTCAAGCTCTACTACCATACGGCGCGCCAGATCGACCGCACGCAGCTGAGGATCGCGCGAGGCCTCGCCGACCTCCTCTCCACGCAGCTCACGGCCTACGAGCTCGACCAGCAGGCCGAGCTCACGGCGAAGGCGGAGGTCAAGGCCCTCCAGGCGCAGATCAACCCGCACTTCCTCTTCAACACCCTGAACACCATAGCCTCGCTCACCCGGACGGACCCGGCGCGTGCGCGCGACCTCCTGCGGCAGTTCGCCGTGTTCTACCGCCGCACGCTCGAGAGCTCGGAGTCGCTCATCCCGCTCTCGCAGGAGCTCGAGCAGACCAGGCGCTACCTCGGGATAGAGAAGGCGCGCTTCGGCGAGGCGCGCATCGTCGAGTCCGAGCACGTCGGGCCCGGTCTCGGCGACGTGATGGTGCCCGGCTTCCTCATCCAGCCGATCGTCGAGAACTCGGTGCGCCACGCCATGCGCGACGACGGACCGCTGCACATCGACATCCACGTCGCGCTCGACGGCGACGACGTCCTCATCGCCGTCGCGGATGACGGGCTGGGCATGGAGCAGGAGGTCGCCGACTCGCTGGCGGCAGAGCCCCGCCCCGCGGTCGGCGGGCAGGGCTTGGGTGGCGGGCAGGGCGCGGGAATCGCGCTCTGGAACGTCTCCGAGAGGCTCAAGCGCTTCTTCGGCGCGGGGTCGGGGCTCGAGATTCTCTCCAAGGTGGGGGAGGGCACCTGCGTGACGCTGCGCCTCGCCGGCGCGGCCCCCAAGGAGGGGTTCGACGAGGGGGTCCTTCTCGCCTGATGCCCGCCGGCGGGACCCGTGGGCGCGCACGCCCAATTCACCCTTTCGCCAAAACTCGGTTAGTGTATGCTAGTCGAGTTCGTATGCCTTTGCGAAGGCGGATTGGTGGGTGGTTTAATGCTGCGTGCAATGGTCGTGGACGACGAGGAGCCGGCTCGCTCCGAGCTGCGCTATCTGCTCGAGGAGACGGGCAGGGTGGACACCATCGTCGAGGCCACCAGCGCGAGGGAGGCCGTCGAGCGCCTCATGGAGAACCGTGTCGACGTCATGTTCCTCGACGTCTCCATGCCCAAGACCTCGGGCATGCAGCTCGCGGAGGCCCTCCACAAGCTGAAGAACCCCCCTGCCATCGTCTTCGTCACGGCCTACAGCGAGTACGCGGTCGAGGCCTTCGGCGTGGACGCGGTCGACTACCTGATGAAGCCGGTCGAGACGGACCGCCTCAACCAGGCGCTCGACAAGGTCCAGTCGCATGTGAAGCCGCAGGCCACGCCCCACTCCACGGTGGAGCGCATCCCGGTGGAGAAGGGCGGTCGCAAGGTCCTCGTCCCCGTCGACCAGATCCGCTACATCGAGGCTAAGGACGACTACTCCTGCATCTACACGGACAACGACCGTTTCCTCTCCACGATCTCGCTCGCCAAGCTCGAGACCAAGCTGGCGCCCCACGGGTTCTTCCGCGTGCACAGGGGCTACATCGTTAACCTCGCCTTCGTGGAGGACGTCGAGGTGGTCTCCGGCGGCATTCTGCAGCTGGGCATCAACGGCATCGAGGGCAAGAAGATCTCGGTCTCGAGGAGGCGCGTCGTCGCGCTGAAGCGCGCGCTCGGCCTCTAGCCCGGCCCACGCCACCCGAGGCGCCCCCGCGCCGGTGGCCTGTTCGCACCGGCCGGAGCGCGCTGGCCGGTGACCCGAGTACCCCGCAAGGGAGCGGTGAGTCCTTCCCCCAGCATGCGATACGACATCATCTCCGACACGCACGGCCACCTGTCCAGCGAGCTCCTCCGCGAGCTCGAGGGCGCAGACCTCATCCTCCACGCCGGCGACTGCTGCTCCGTGGACGACTACGAGAGGCTCCGCGGCATCGCCCGCGTCGCCATGTGCGTCGGCAACAACGACTACCACTTTGGCTACGGCCCCGAGGTCAAGCGCGTCACGCGCGTCTTCTCGTCGGGCCTGAGGTGGCAGATCTGCCACTACGAGGAGCGCCTCGACCTCAAGACCTGCGACGTCGCCGTCTGCGGGCACACCCACCGGCCGTTCGTGCGCCGCGCGGGCGACGTGCTGGTCGTGAACCCCGGCAGCCCGACCTACCCGCGGACCCAGCTGGGCCCCACCATGGTGCGCGTCATGGTGGACGAGGGGGACGGCACCGGCAGGGGCACCATCCTGAGCGCCGAGGTCATCCGGCTCACGGACCCCGAGCGGAGCGAGGGGCGCGCCTGGCGCTAGCGCCCGCCGTCGCGCCGGCCCTCGGCCTCTCGGTCGCCGTGGCGGTCGCCGCGCCGCCTCCGGACCTGGTCGGGATCCCCCTCCGAGGCCGGCTCCCGCAGCAGGAGCGGACAGACGAGCCTGGTGTAGACGGAGAGCCACGCGAGCGAGACGCAGAAGCCTGCGAGCACGTCGGACGCGTAGTGGACCCCCAGGTACACGCGGCTCGCGCCCACGCCGGCGATGATCAGGGCGAAGAGGACGCACCAGGCCCACCTGAGGCGCCGGTCGCGCTCGTGGTGCCAGACCATCCAGATGCACAGGCCGAAGAAGGCCATGGAGACCATCGAGTGGCCCGAGGGGAAGCTGTAACCGGACGCCGGGACGAGTCGGAAGCCGTCCGGCCTGGGGCGCTGGACGACCTGCTTCAGGATGACGTTCAGCGCGAGGGCGCCCGCGAGGTTGATCGCAGCTGCGAGGCCCGGGCGCCTGCCGGGGGCGAAGGCGGCGATGGCGAGGAGGACGGTCAGCAGGACCGCGGGGGTCGCGAGGTTGGAGAGCTGCTCCATGACTGCGGTTAGCGCGGGTCGGCGCACCCTGAAGACAAGCTCGGTGTAGACGGCGGAGTCGAAGCGCGCGAGCCCGGCGCTGTCGAGGTGCTCGAGGACGACCCAGAAGGCGACGAGGGCGCACGCGGCGAGCACGTAGTGCCAGCTCGCGGAAAGGGTGGGGTGGAGGTCTCCCCACGGCCGTCCGCCATGGGCCCGCGAGCGGTCGTCCTTATCGTCCGCCATGGCCTACAGGGCCTCCTCGATCTCGCGCTCGAGCTCCTCCTTGGGCATGTTGCCCACCATCGTCTTCACCGGCTGCCCGTTCTTGAAGAGGATGAGCGTGGGGATGGAGACGATCCGGAACTTGGTGGCGAGCACGCCCTCGTCGTCCACGTTGCACTTGTAGACGTCGAGCCTGCCCGCCATCTCCGCGCCGATCTGGTCGACCGTCGGCGCGAGGGCACGGCACGGCCCGCACCAGGTGGCCCAGAAGTCCACGAGCAGCGGGCGGGTGGCCGAGCCGAGGATCGAGCCGAAGGTCGCGGCGGTAATCTCCCTGGTTGCCATGGTATATCCTCCTCTTGTGCACCGTGGCCGTAGTCGGGGCCGGGTGCCTATGCTTATACCCTAAATCCGCGCCCCCGCACGGGCGGGCGCGGGGCGCGCGGAGGCCGCCGGGGTGCCAGGGAGGCGCATGGTGTCGGAGGAAGAGCAGCTGAGAAGGGCCCTGGTGGGCAAGGCGCGCGCGGAGGTCGCGTGGCTCGAGGGTGCGGGCGTGGTCATGCGTGGCAGTGCCTTCGCGGACATCGTCCTGCTGAAGGGCGAGCTCGACCCCGAGGAGCGCGCCGGCGACGGCTCGGGGCTGCTCGCGGGACGGGACGGCAAGGCGCTTCGGGCCTCGCTCGACCGGCTCGGCTACGCGCCGGAGGCCTGGGCGGCCGTGTCCTGCTGCGGCGCGGACGGCGTGACGCCGCTGGACGCAGGCCTCCTGCGCCGCGCGATCCTCACCATCTCGCCCCTCACGGTCGTCGCCACGGACGAGGCCGCCGCGCACGTGCTGCGCGAGGCCTACGCGGACGAGCTGGTGCTCATCGAGGACTTCAACCAGGCGATGCTCGCCCCGGGCTTCGTCGCCGTGGTCGACGGCATGCGGTTCATGAACCTCGGCGGCTTCGAGGCGGCCCTGGCGGACGACCACGAGAAGCAGGTCATGTGGGCGCGCCTCAAGCTGCTGCCCCCGCTCGGCGAGCCCTACTAGCCACCCCGGCGGCGCTACACTTAGGGGAGCAAATCCCCGCAGACCGAGCGCGGGGTCGGAGAAGGAGCCGGACTATGCCTAACGTACCTGCACCCATCGACGTGACCCAGACGCCCGAGTGGAAGGCCCTCGAGAAGCACTTCGAGGCCATGAGGTCCTTCTCGCTCAAGCAGGCCTTCGCGGACGACCCCGACCGCGTCAGGAAGCTCTCCTTCGACCTCGGGTCCCTGCACTTCGACCTCTCCAAGAACCTCGTCACGGACGAGACGATCGCCGACCTCGTGGCCCTCGGCAAGGCCGCGGGCGTCGAGTCGCGCTTCTCCGACATGGTCCACGGCGTCCACATCAACACGACCGAGGACCGCGCCGTCCTCCACACCGCCCTGCGCCGGCCCGCCTCCGACGAGGGCAAGCTCATCGTCGACGGCCAGGATACGGTC
Source organism: Olsenella absiana (assembly GCF_036408855.1). Taxonomy (NCBI): domain Bacteria; kingdom Bacillati; phylum Actinomycetota; class Coriobacteriia; order Coriobacteriales; family Atopobiaceae; genus Olsenella; species Olsenella absiana. Next base: position 65,218 of record NZ_JAZGJQ010000005.1, on the reverse strand, counting down.
AAGGACGTCCACGAGGTGCTCGACCGCATGTACGCCTTCGCCGACCGCGTGCGCTCCGGCGAGTGGAGGGGCGTCACGGGCAAGGCCATCGAGACCGTGGTCTCCATCGGCATCGGCGGCTCCGACCTCGGCCCGGTCATGGTATACGAGGCGCTCAAGTCCCTGCCGCGCGCGGTGGACGTCCGCTACGTCTCCAACATCGACCCCAACGACGCGGCGGAGAAGCTCAAGGGGCTCGACCCGGAGACCACGCTCGTGATCGTCGTCTCCAAGACCTTCACCACCCTGGAGACCCTCACCAACGCGCGCGAGGTCAAGGCCTGGCTGCTCGACACCCTTAAGGCGCAGGGCGCCATCGACGGCGGCGAGGCCGCGGCCGCCGACGCGATCCGCCACCACTTCGTGGCCGTCTCCACCAACCTCGAGAAGGTCGAGGAGTTCGGCATCGACCCGGCCAACGCCTTCGGCTTCTGGTCCTGGGTCGGCGGCCGCTACTCCGTCGACGCCGCCGTCGGCCTCTCGCTCATCGTCGCCTACGGCAAGGACGTCTTCGAGGACTTCCTGGCGGGCTTCCACGAGGTGGACGAGTACTTCGCCACGACGCCGCTCGAGAAGAACGTCGTCGCCCTCATGGGCCTCGTGAACGTCTGGTACGTCAACTTCTACAAGGCCAAGAGCCACGCCGTGCTGCCCTATGACCAGTACCTGCACCGCTTCCCCGCCTACCTGCAGCAGCTGACCATGGAGTCCAACGGCAAGTCCACGCGCTGGGACGGCACCCCCGTCACGACCGAGACGGGCGAAATCTTCTGGGGCGAGGCGGGCACCAACGGCCAGCACGCCTTCTACCAGCTGATCCACCAGGGCACCCAGATGATTCCCGCGGACTTCATCGCCTTCGTGAACACCCCGAACCCCTTCAAGGACGGCGAGCAGGACGTCCACGAGCTCTTCCTGGGCAACTACCTGGCCCAGACCAAGGCGCTGGCCTTCGGCAAGACGGCCGACGAGGTGCGCGCCGAGGGCACCGCGGAGTGGATGGTCCCGGCCCGCGTGTTCTCCGGCAACCGCCCGACCACCTCGATCTTCGGTACCGAGCTCAACGCCCACACCCTCGGCAACCTGATCGCCCTCTACGAGCACATCACCTTCGTCGAGGGCACCGTCTGGGGCCTGGACTCCTACGACCAGTGGGGCGTCGAGCTGGGCAAGCAGCTCGCCAAGCAGATCACGCCCGCCTTCCACGACGACGAGGCGCTCTCCGGCCAGGACGCCAGCACCAAGGCGCTCATCGACTTCTACCGCAAGAACCGCAGGTAGGAGCCAGAGCGACCGACGCCGCCGCGCCATGCCGACAGGCGGCCCGCGCGGCGCCCCTGAGGGAGGCCCCGCTCCGGCGGGGCCTCTCCTTCCTTTTGGCGCCTGCCGGCATCGACTCTACCGGAGGTCCGAGGCGGGCGAGAAGGACCGCGGCTAGCAGTTGCCGACGCGGACGCGCTCGAGGTGGCGGCGGGCGACGTCGGCGAGGTGGTAGACGCGCTCGGGCGGCGTCGGCGGGCGGTCCGTGAGGTGCCAGCGTGGGAAGAAGCGCGTGAGGTGCAGCGTGATGGGGTCGCCCGCGCAGGGCAGCGACGCGAGCCACCCCGCGATCTTCTCGACGTCCTCGTCCCGGTCGTTCTCGCCCGGGACGACCAGGGTGCAGATCTCGAGGTGGCAGGAGGGGTCGGCTGCGAGCCGTGCGATCGTCTGCCTCACGGCGTCCACGGAGCCCGCGCAGGAGTCGTAGAAGCGCTGGTCGGGACCCTTGAGGTCGATGTTGGCCACGTCGATGAGGCCGGCGAGCGCGTCGAGCGGCCGCCCCGTGACGCAGCCGTTGCTCACCAGGACGTTCGCGAGCCCGGCCTCGTGGGCGAGGCGCGCGCAGTCGCGCACGTACTCCCAGCCCACCAGCGGCTCGTTGTAGGTGTAGGCGACGCCTGCCAGGCGCGGGTCCTTCTCCGCCAGCTCGCGCGCGAGGGACACGAGCTGCTCGGGAGAGACCTCGCGCCAGCCGACCCCGCCGGCGCCGGCCTGCGAGATCTGCCAGTTCTGGCAGAAGGGGCACCGGAGGTTGCAGCCGTAGCTGCCGACGCTCAGGACCGTGCTGCCGCGCCCCCAGTCCGCGATCGGCTTCTTCTCGATGGGGTCGACGGCGAGCGAGGTCACGCGGCCGTAGCTCTCGCATACGACGCGCCCGTCCCGGCAGGCGCGGGCGCGGCAGAAGCCCACCTGCCCCTCGTTGAGCGCACAGCCCCTCGGGCACGCGTCGCAGCGCGCCCCGCCTTCCGCCTCCCGCGCCGTCACGTGTGCCTCACCACCTCGAAGCGCTCGAGGCGCCAGCTGTCCCGGGCGAGGTCGATCCCGCCCTTGCGCGCGGCGATGGAGACCTGCTCCTCCGCGGTGTCGATGCCGTCGAGGTCGGGCAGGAGCAGCCCGCGCCTCCCGTCGTCGCACGAGACGATCACGCCGTAGCGGCTCGGGTCGAGCTCGGAGGCGGACTCCACGGGCTCGCTCGGTCTGAGGACGTCCACGTCGTAGACGAGCGATGCGAGCTCGCTCGCGCGGACGGGAGGGAAGCGCGGGTCGCGGGTGCCGGCGGCGACGGCGTTCGAGGCGATCTCGGCGGCGAGCGACGCCCGCGTGGGGGCGATGGTCCCGATGCAGCCGCGCAGCTCGCCGTCCTCCTTGATTGAGACGAAGCAGCCGGCGCGCGCCTCCAGGAGCTCGGCGGGCAGGCCCTCGGGGAGCGGCGCCGGACGGCCGCCGGTCACGTAGGCCTCGAGGGAGGCGCGGGCGAGCGAGACGAGCGCGTCCTCGCCGGCGCGCACCTCGGCCATCCGGGCCCGCCCGAGCTCCTCGAGGCGGGGCAGGAGCCTTCGGCCCTCGCTCGCCCCCTCCGGCCCCACGGGCGTCAGGACCGCCACCGCGTAGCCCACGCCGAAGGGCCCCTCGAGGGAGAGGAGCTCGCTCGAGACCTCGGTCCCGTCGAGGGCGCCGGCCATGATCTGGAAGCTCCTGAGGCCGCACTCGGCGGCGCGGTCGGCGAGCGAGCGGTCGATGGAGAGCAGGTCGAGCAGGTCGCCGGAGGAGAGGTCCCGCCCGACGCGCTCGTCGAAGGCGGGTCCCTCCGGGGCGAAGCCGTAGGGGCCGTCCTCCTTGAGCTTGTGGGAGAGGTCGCCCGAGGCGACGAAGGCCACGCGCCGGCCCGTGCGCGCCGCCGCGCGCTGGACCGCGCGGCCCAGCCGGTAGTGGGCCTCGGCGGAGAGGCCGGAGAGCCCGATGCGGACGACCCTGGGGTGCGCCTGGCCCTCGGGCCAGGCGTCCCAGACGAAGCGCAGGGGGATCATCGTGGCGTGGTCGAGCCCGGGGTCGCGCTCGTGGTCCGTCCCGGCGGGGAGGCCCTCCTCCTCGCAGATGCGGACCAGCTCGTCGCGCAGGGGCGCGTCGTACGCGCAGGAGCAGCGCGCCTCGGGGGCGCCGAAGCGCGCGAAGCTGCCGCTGGCGCCCGCCCCCGGCGAGACGTGGTTGTAGTCCCGGTACATGACGCTGTGGGGCGTGGACACCACGAGGGTCTCCGGCGCGAGCGCCGAGATCCGGGAGGCGACCTCGCGGTAGGCTGCCACGGTGTCCGCGATGGCCCGCTCCTCACCCCTTCCCACCTCGGGGACGATGAGCGGTGGGTGAGGTACGACGAACGCTGCGAGCACGGCCATGGCGGCCTCCTTCCCGGCTCGCCCGGGCGCAGGTCCTAGCCCTGGGCGGGGCCTTCGGACAGAAGCTTGCAGATAGACGTGTAGGCGGCGAGGCCGAAGGCCTTGCGCGGGAAGAGCGCGAGCCTGCCCCTGCCGAAGTCGGCGAGGCAGAGGTCCTCGGTGTGCCGCGCGCGCCTGAGCTCGGAGAGGGGGTAGGCAACCGGCTCCGCGCCCGCCGCCTCGACGATCACGTGGGTCGAGGTGACGCTCACGCAGCGGCGGCTGGCCTCCTCGTCCAAGGCCGCCGCGTTGTGGCCGTGGGAGTCCAGCCAGCGGCGCTTGATGCGCACGAGCCTGTTGGAGACGGCCATCACGGCCACGAACAGCACGACGCCGGCGATGGCGAGGGGCAGGAGGCCGCGGTCGAAGGTGAGCATCACCACGATGAGGGCGCAGATCAGGCCGCCGCACACGTTGAGGGCGGCCTCGGCGTGCTCGGGGCCGAGCAGGCGGGCGGCGTCGTCCTCGAGCGAGGGCGTGTAGGAGAAGGACGACGAGTACAGCACCTCGCCGAGGGAGGGGTCGACGCGCGCCTGCGGCGCCTGCTCCTGCCCTGCCGTGCGACCTGTCTGCTTGCTCTTCTTCGGCATGCTGCTCCAAGGGTCTGGGGGCGCGGAGCCCGGTCTGCGCGGGCGGGGTGCTGCGCCCCGTCCTTATCGGTCCTCCCTATCCTATCGCGAACCGCCGCGCCCGGCGTTTCTCTGTCGATTGTGTGGCGGGGCGCGCCTGCCGCCTGGCCCGTCGCGGCCCCGTCGCGCGCCCGCGTATACTCTCTTCCGTAAGCGCGCTGGATGGGTTCGGGTGACGGCATACTGCGAACCTGGTCAGGGTCGGGAGACAGCAGCCATAAGGAGCCTCTGTCGGGCACCCGTTCCCATCCAGCGCACTGAGAGCACAGGGCCCCGCGCGTACGCACGGGGCCCTTTTGCAAGCTCCAGGCCCCGCCGCGAGGCGTGGGCGCCCGCGACCGCCGTCCCCGCCGCGCGGGGGCCAGGAGGGATTGGATAGCATGGGCTTCGTCAACTTCATCGCCGAGCTGCTCCACGACCCGCGCACCGCCATCGCCGGCGCGATCGCCGCAGGCCCCCTCGCCGCGTACGGGCTCGTGTTCGCCATCATCTTCATCGAGACGGGCGTCGTCTTCTTCCCCTTCCTGCCGGGTGACTCGCTGCTGTTCGCCGCGGGCTTCTTCGCCCACAGCGGCGGCTTCAGCCTCTTCGCCCTTCTCGCGACCGCCTGGTGCGCCGCGATCCTGGGCGACCAGTGCAACTTCTTCATCGGGGAGAAGCTCGGGCAGCGCATCGTGCGCTCGGGCAAGGTCAAGGCGATGACGCCGGAGCGCATGGAGAAGAGCCAGGCGTTCCTCGACAAGTGGGGGCGCCCCGCGATCTTCCTCGGCCGCTTCTTCCCCTTCATCCGCACCTTCGTTCCCTTCATCGCGGGCATGGGCGGCATGAAGTGGCACCACTTCGTGGTCTTCAACATCCTCGGCGGCATCACCTGGAGCTCGTTGTTCACGCTGGTGGGCTACTTCTTCGGCGGGATCCCCGCCGTGCAGGAGCACTTCAGCCTCGTCGTCGTGGGCATCGTCCTCGTCTCCGTGATCCCCGCCGTGGCGGGCGCCGTTCGCGCGCGCCTCTCCGCCAAGGGGAAGGCCGGCGCGCGGTAGGTCCCGGGTGCCGCTAAAGTAGCAGGTGTGGCCCGCGCACCTGACGGGCCGTCGCCCCGTCGCGGTGAGGAGAAGACATGCCCAGCTACGAGAAGAGCGCGCCCCTCGGCCAGGGGGCGGACGCACGCCCGGCCTACGACAGGTCGCCCGAGGTCGAGCGGGCGGTCGAGGCCGCCCTCGCCTCGATGACCCTCAGGGAGAAGTGCGCGCTGCTGCAGGGGGCCACCTCGTTCGGCACCAGGGGGTACGAGCTGGCGGACGGCCGGCGCGTCCCCACGGTCGAGTTCTCGGACGGGCCCCACGGCCTGCGGCACCAGGCCGTGGGCGACCACCTCGGCCTGAACGAGAGCGCCCCAGCGACCTGCTTCCCCACGGCCGTCACCCTGGCGGACACCTGGGACGAGGCCCTTGCCGAGGAGGAGGGCCGCGCCCTCGGCGAGGAGGCCGCCTCGCAGGGCGTGGGCGTGCTGCTCGGTCCCGGCCTCTGCATCAAGCGCAGCCCCCTGTGCGGGCGCTCCTTCGAGTACCTCTCGGAGGACCCGCTCCTCTCGGGCAAGCTCGCAGCCGCCTACGTGCGCGGCGTCCAGTCCTGCGGCGTCTCCGCCTGCCCCAAGCACTTCGCGGCCAACTCCCAGGAGACGAGGCGGCTCGCCTCGGACTCCATCGTGGACGCCAGGACCCTGCGCGAGATCTACCTCAGGGGCTTCGAGATCTGCGTGCGCGAGTCCGCCCCGCGCTGCCTCATGACCTCCTACAACCTCGTGGACGGCGTCTACGCCGGCCAGAGCCCGGTCCTTCTCGACTCCGTGCTGAGGGGCGAGTGGGGCTTCGAGGGCGCCGTCGTCTCCGACTGGGGCGCGACCGAGGACCACGTCGAGGCGGTCCGCGCGGGCTGCGACTTCGAGATGCCCGACCCCGGCCTCGCCTCGGCGCGCGCCCTCGAGCGCGCCGTCAGGGAGGGGAGGCTCTCCAGGGAGACGCTCGACCGTCGCGTGCGCGAGGCGCTCGAACTCGTCTACTCCGTGACCCCCGCCGTCGCCGCGGCGCCCGCCGCCTTCGACGCGGAGGCACACCACCAGCTCGCGCGGAGGATCGCCGCCGAGGGCGCCGTCCTCCTGAAGAACGAGCCGCGCCAGGCAGCGCGCCCCGAGGCGGCAGCGCCCATCCTGCCGCTCGCCCCGCACACCCGCGTCGCCCTCGTGGGCGAGTACGCGCGCAAGCCGCGCTACCAGGGGCTGGGCTCGTCGCACGTGAACGCCGTGCGGGTGGACGACCTCGTTAGCCTCATGGGCTCCTCGCCCGACCTCGACCTCGTGGGCTACGCCACGGGCTTCAGGCGCGGAGGGGGCGCCGACGAGGCGCTCGTCGCCGAGGCCGTGGAGCTCGCCCGCAGAGCGGACGTCGTGGTCGTGTGCCTGGGCCTCGAGGAGGGCCGCGAGGGGGAGGGCCGCGACCGGACCGACCTTCTCCTCTCCGCGGGTCAGATCGCCTGCCTCGAGGCGGTGGCCGCGGCCAACCCCAACGTGGTCGCCCTGCTCTCCTCGGGCGGCGTCGTTGAGACCGGCTGGGCCTCGTGCTGCCGCGCCCTCGTCTACCAGGGGCTTGGCGGGCAGGCGTCGGCCGCCGCTGCCCTCGACGTGCTCACCGGCAGGTGCAACCCGTCCGGCAAGCTGGCCGAGTCGTGGCCGCGCCGCATCGAGGACACGCCGACCTTCGGCAACTACCCCAGCACGCGCCGGACGGCGGAGTACCGCGAGGGGCTCTACGTGGGGTACCGCTACTACGAGACCGCCCGCGTGAGGGTCGCCTACCCCTTCGGGTTCGGCCTCAGCTACACGACCTTCGAGCTCTCCGACCTCTGCGTCTCGCCCGCGCTCGACTCCGTGCGCCTGCGCGTGCACAACGCCGGCGCCCGGGCCGGCGCCGAGGTGGTCCAGCTCTACGTCTCGAGGCCCGACCGCCAGGTCTTCGGTCCCGAGGAGGAGCTCGCGGGCTTCCGGAAGGTCTTCCTGCAGCCGGGCGAGACCGCCGAGGCGAGCATTCCCATAGACGGCCGCGCCTTCCAGCACTTCAACGTGAAGACCGACGCCTGGGAGGTCGAGGGCGGCAGCTTCGAGCTGCGGGTCGGGACTTCCTGCGAGGACGTTCGGCTGCGGGCGTCCGTCCGCGTGCCCGGCACCGGCGCCCCCGACCCCTACGTGGGGCTCGGCCTCGCAAGCTACCAGTACGGTCTCGTGAAGCATGTCCCCGACGCGAGCTTCGCCGCCCTGCTCGGCGGCCGCCTGCCGAGCGCGCGCATCCCGCTCGACCACAACCTCTGCATGAGGGACCTGAACCACGGGCGCAGCCCGGTGTTCTGGGCCGTCTGGGCCGTCCTCACCGCCCTCGAGCGCGAGAACAGGCGCAGCCCCAACCCAAGCACGGACCTGGACTACGTCTACAACATGCCGCTCCGCAACATCTCGCAGATGAGCGCCGGCCGCGTGAGCCCGTTCATGGTGGAGGGGCTCGTGTGGGAGATCCGCGGCCTCTGGGGCCTCGGGTTCGCGCTGTTCGCAGCCGGCTTCCCCGTGAACGCCGTGCTCAACCTCGCCTGGGAGCGCGAGCTCGCGGCGCCGGGGGCGTGCCCACGCCCGTGCGCGGCTGCAGCCGCGCACGTGGCGCCCTTGGGGAGGACGTCCTTCTCGCCCGCGGCCGCAGGCGCGTAGGCCGCGCGTGGCAGCGGCGGGCACGCGGTCGGCCGGCCGCGCCGCCCCTGCCGCGTCGTGCCCGCCGCCGGCGAAACACGTCCGACATCGTGCGGAAACCGTAGCGAACCCGCGGGTAACCCCTTCGTAGTACTGGGCTGTCAGAATCTTCTCAAGACCTGCCGGCAAGCGAAGGAGGCATGGCAGTGCGGCAAGACGTCTTCACCGCTGAGCTGCCCGTCGGGGAGAGGCTCGTCATCCAGAAGAACCGGATTCGCGGCTACCACCGCCGCGGGCCCAGGGTCTCGGTGGTGACGGGCATCCACGGCGACGAGCTCGAGGGGCAGTACGTGGCCTATGAGCTCGCGCGCCAGCTCGAGGCGAGGCTCGAGAACCTCCACGGCATCGTGGACATCTACCCCGCCATCAACCCCCTGGGCATCAACTCGGTGCAGCGGCGCATGCCGGACTTCGACATCGACCTCGACCGGACCTTCCCCGGATCGGAGGAGGGCAACCTCGCCGAGGCCCTCGCCGCCGCCGTCGTGGAGGACATAAAGGGCTCCGACGTCTGCGTGGACGTCCACTCCTCGGGCATCTTCATGCGAGAGATGCCCCAGGTCAGGCTCAACGTCGAGTTCGCCAAGACGCTCCTGCCCATAGCGCCCCTGCTCAACGTGAACTTCGTCTGGCTTCGCGAGACCACGACCGAGGGCAAGTCGTCGCTCGCCTACGCGCTCAACGAGGCGGGGACGCCCTGCCTGGTGGTCGAGTCCGGCGTCGGCCTCCGGGTGACCGAGGACTACGGCAGCCGCCTCACCGAGGGCATCCTCAGGCTCCTCGCCTACTACCACGGCTGGGAGGGTGGCTACGTGAGCGCCCTGCCGCCCCATGTCGCGCGCGACGAGGACGTGAGCGTCGTCTACTCGGAGGTCGCCGGCGTCTTCCTGCCGCGCGCACAGCACGCGAGCGTGGTGGAGGCCGGCGCCCTCATCGGCATCGTCGTCGACCCGACGACGGGCAAGGTCGAGACCGAGGTGCACGCGCCCACGTCCGGTCTCCTCTTCACCCTGCGCGAGTACCCGGTGGTGGCGCCGGGGTCGCTGCTCGCGCGCATCCTCAGGGGGGTGAGCAGGTGAGGACGCTCACGCTGTTCAAGCTCGACACGCTCTACCGCGAGCCGATGGTCATCAGGGGCTTCGAGTTCGGCGACCACGGCGGCCGGCGCGCCTGCGCGATCGTCGGGTCCACCCGCGGCAACGAGGTCCAGCAGCAATACATCTGCGCCCAGCTGGTGAGGCGGCTCTCCAAGCTCGAGGGAGAGGGCCGGGTCGCGCCGCGGAAGCGCGTTCTTGTCGTACCCTGCGTGAACCCGTTCTCCATGAACGTCGGCTCGCGCTTCTGGCCGCAGGACAAGTCCGACATCAACCGCAAGTTCCCGGGCGATGCGCGCGGCGGCACCACGGAGCGCGTGGCCGCCGGCCTCTTCGACGCGGTCAAGCGCTACTCGATCGGCATCCAGCTCTGCAGCTTCTACATGCCCGGCGACTTCGAGCCCAACGTGCGCATCACGCGCGTGGGCCCGGTCACGGACGAGTCGCTCGAGATGGCGGCCGACTTCGGCCTGCCCTACGTGGTCGAGAAGCGCCCCGGGCCGTTCGACACCACGATGCTCAACTACAACTGGCAGGTCTGGGACACCAACGCCTTCTCCGTCTACAGCCGGGCGACCGACCAGGTCGACCAGGCGAGCGCCGACGTGGTCGAGGACGCCATCCTGCGCTTCCTCGCTGCCAACAGGGTCCTGGACGTCCCCGTCGGCCCGGCCGCGCCGTCCAGGCGCATCGACGAGGGCGACCTGGTCGACGTCCGCACGACCAAGGCCGCCGGTTTCCTGGCCGGTCGGGTGCGGGCGAGCGAGCACGTGGAGGAGGGGCAGGTCCTCGCCGAGGTCCTGGACACCCTCGACACCCATGTGCGTGAGCAGCTCGTGGCGCCCGTCTCGGGTACCGTCTTCTTCGCTCGCGTCGACCCGCTGGTGCAGCAGGAGACCATCTGCTTCAGGATCGTGCCGGACGGGAGGTAGGGGCGCCGCGCGCCCGCTCGGCGACGTAGCCACCCGCTGGGGAATGCCGGTCCGACATGCGTCCCACCGCGCTGCCGTGCGCCCCCGTACATCAAAATTATAATATAAGCAAGCAAATCGCTTTTTTCGGACAAAAGTGGCGAGAATTGTTCGGAAAAAGCGATTTGCGGGGTGAGCAAATCGCGTTTAGCGAACAAAAAATCGAAAAAATGTTCGGAAAAAGCGATTTGCGCACGGAATGGTCCGAGTCGGAGCTTCGGCGAAGAACCCCTGTTTGGAGGAGGTTCACGCTTGGGGCGTCGCGCCGATGGGGGACGGCACGCCGATGGGGGAGGGCCGCATGCCAGCTTGGAGGCTACGAGAGCTCACACGCGGTCCCCAAAGAAGGCGGCGCCATAAAAAGGGCGGAGCCGCCCGGCTCCGCCCCAGTTAATAGTATGGGTCCCCACGCGCCCCGCCATGTCGGCAGGCTCGCGCGCAGGCGTGCCCCGGACCTAGATCCCGAGGTCTGCGGCCACCTCGGCCGCGCAGGCTAGCCCGTCGGCGAGGGCGGTGACGACGAGGGAGGACCCACTCCTGGCGTCGCCCGCCACGTAGACGGGCGCCCCGGCCGCCCCCTCGGTGCGCTGGGCCTTGTGGGTGCCCGCCTCGACGACGGGACGCACGCCGCGCGCGTCGGTGTGGCTCACGCCGAGGGCGTCGAAGGCGTCCGCCTCGGGGCCGGTGAAGCCCATGGCGATGAGGACGAACTGCGCGGGGACCTCGCGCTCGGAGCCCTCGATGGGCTCGGGCCTGCCGTGCGACCAGTCGAGGGAGACCACGCGCAAGGCGCGTGCATGGCCCGCATCGTCGCAGAGGACCTCCAGCGTGTTCGTCGCCCAGCTGCGGGGGTCGGAGCCGAAGCTCTTCTCCGCCTCGAGCTGCCCGTAGTCGATCTTCTTGACGTTGGGCCACTCGGGCCAGGCGTTGCCCGGCGCGCGCCGGTCGGGAGGGGCGGGGAGAAACTCGAGCTGCTGCACGCTGCGCGCGCCCTGGCGCAGAGCCGTCGCCACGCAGTCGGTGCCGGTGTCGCCGCCGCCGATGACCACGACGTCCTTGCCGGCCGCTGAGAGCGGCGTCTTGGTGCCGTCGAGAAGGGCCTTGGTCTGGGCGCCGAGGTAGTCCACCGCGAGGTGGACGTCGGGGCTGTCGGCGCCGGGCACGGCGAGGCGGCGCGCGCTCGCGGCGCCGGTCGCCACGACGACGGCGTCAAACCCGGCGAGCTCGGCCGCGCGGTCGGGGTCGGCCGCGTCGAAGCCGCAGCGCACCTCGATCCCGCTCCTCTCCATGAGGGCGAGCCTGCGCTCGACGACCTCCTTGGGCAGCTTCATGTTGGGGATGCCGTACATGAGGAGCCCACCGGCCCGGTCGTGGCGCTCGAGCAGCGTGATGGCCGCGCCCCTGCGGGCGAGCTCCCACGCGCTCGCGAGGCCGGCGGGGCCGGAGCCCACCACGGCGACGCGCGGCGCGCCGGCGGAGGGGGCGGGCAGCGGTGCGGGGCCGCCGTCGGCCCAGAGGTGGTCGGAGATCGCGCGCTCGTCGTCCTTGATGGTCATCGGCTCCTCGTGGAGGCCCAGGTTGCAGGCCGCCTCGCACGGGGCCGGGCAGACGCGGCCCGTGAACTCGGGGAAGGGGTTGGTGAGCGAGAGCCGCTCGGCGGCGTCGGTCCACAGGCCCCTCCAGAGCAGGTCGTTCCACTCGGGGATGAGGTTGTGAAGGGGGCAGCCCGAGCTGCGGGCGCTCCCGAAGGCGTAGCCGGTCTGGCAGAAGGCGACGCCGCAGTACATGCAGCGGCTCGCCTGGAGGCGCTGGGCCTCCTCCGTCAGGGGCACGGAGAACTCGTCGAAGTCGTGGATCGTCTCGCTCTCGGGGCGCGCGCCGTGCTCGACGCGGCCCTGGGTTAGATAGGCGCCTGGCTTGCCCATGTCCTACATCTCCCTTCTCATGGTCTCGAAGGCCGCCTCGACGGCGTCCTCGTGGCTGAGGCCGCGCGCCTCCGCCTCCCGCGCGAGTTCGCGCGCGTGCTTGAACTCGTGCGGGATGACCCTCACGAAGTCCTCCTTGATGTGGTCGAACTCGTAGAGCATGCGGATGCCGCGCGGGCTCTTGGTGCGCTCGACGTGCTCCTCGATGAGGTCGTGGATGAGCGCGAGCTCGCCGGGCTCGGGGCGGTCGAGCTCGACCATGTCGTGGTTGCAGCGCTTGGCGAGGGAGTGGCCCTCGTCGTAGACGTAGGCCACGCCGCCGCTCATGCCCGCCGCGAAGTTGACGCCGACCTCGCCCAGGATGAGGGCCACGCCGCCGGTCATGTACTCGCAGCCGTGGTTGCCCACGCCCTCGCAGACGATGGTGGCGCCGGAGTTGCGCACGCCGAAGCGCTGGCCGGCGAGGCCGTTCACGAAGCCCTTGCCGGACGTGGCGCCGTAGAAGGCCACGTTGCCCACGGCGACGTTCTCGTCGAACTTGTACTTGGCCGCCTCGGAGGGCGCCACCGCGAGGATGCCGCCCGAGAGGCCCTTGCCGAAGTAGTCGTTGGCGTCGCCGGAGATGTTCAGCGTGATGCCGGCCGGCAGGAAGGCGCCGAAGCTCTGCCCGCCGGAGCCCTCGCAGTCGATGGTGATGAAGTCGTCCGGCAGCCCCTCGGGGTGCTCGGCGGTCACCTGGGAGCCCAGCAGCGTGCCGACGCAGCGGTTCACGTTGCAGATGTCGGCGTGGAAGCGGATGGGCGTGAGGGTCTTGCGGGCGTGCGCGGTGTAGGGCACGAAGAGCGTGGCGTCCAGGACCTTGTCGAGGCCGCTGTCGAAGGCCATCTCGGGCGAGAAGTGCGGCAGGGAGGCGCCGGGGAAGCTCTTGCCGTACTGGTTGGTGACCTTCTCGAGCACGGGGGAGAGGTCGAGCTTGTTGGCCTTCCACCTGCCCGGGCACTCGACCTGGCGCAGGCACTCCACGTGGCCGACCATGTCCTCAACGGTGCGGAAGCCGAGACGGGCCATGATCTCGCGCAGCTCCTCGGCCACGAAGGTCATGAAGTTGACCACGTGCTCGGGCTTGCCGGAGAAGTGGCGGCGCAGGTGGCAGTTCTGGGTGGCGATGCCGACCGGGCAGGTGTCCTGCTGGCAGTCGCGCTGCATCAGGCAGCCCATGGAGATGAGGGCCGGGGTGGCGAAGCCGAACTCCTCGGCGCCGAGCAGGCAGGCCATGGCGACGTCGCGACCGTCCATGAGCTTGGAGTCGGCCTCGATGGCCACGCGCGAGCGCAGGCCGTTCAGGAGCAGGGTCTGCTGGGTCTCGGCCAGGCCGAGCTCGAGCGGCAGGCCCGCGTGGTAGATGGAGTCGCGCGGGGCCGCGCCCGTGCCGCCGTTGGCGCCCGAGATCGTGATCTTGTCCGCGCCGCCTTTGGCCACGCCGGTGGCGATGGTGCCCACGCCGGCCTCGGAGACGAGCTTGACCGAGATGCGCGCGTGCGGGTTGGCGTTCTTGAGGTCGAAGATCAGCTCGGCGAGGTCCTCGATCGAGTAGATGTCGTGGTGGGGCGGGGGCGAGATGAGCCCGACGCCGGGCGTCGAGCGCCTGACCTCGGCTACCCACGGCCACACCTTGCGGCCGGGGAGGTGTCCGCCCTCGCCGGGTTTGGCGCCCTGGGCCATCTTGATCTGGATCTCCTGGGCGCTCACGAGGTAGCGGCTCGTCACGCCGAAGCGCGCCGACGCCACCTGCTTGATGGCGGAGTTCTTGGAGTCGCCGTTGGGCAGCGTCGCCTCGCGCGCGGGGTTCTCGCCGCCCTCGCCGGTGTTGGACTTGCCGCCGAGGCGGTTCATCGCGATGGCGAGGCACTCGTGCGCCTCCTCGGAGATGGAGCCGTAGCTCATCGCGCCCGTGGTGAAGCGACGGACGATCTCGCTGGCGGGCTCGACCTCGTCGAGCGGGATGGGCGTGCGCCCAGCCTGGTCGAAGTCGAGGAGGTCGCGCAGGACGATGCAGCGGCCGGCGTGGTGGAGCTCGGCGCTGTACTCCTTGAAGGTGTCGTAGCTGCCCTCGCGGCAGGCGCGCTGCAGGAGGTAGATCACCTTGGGGGTGATCATGTGCTCCTCGCCGCCGAGCGGGCGCCACTTGGTGATGCCGGAGCTGGCGAGCTGGTCGGGCGCGGGGCTCCTGAGCTGGGCTTCGGCCTCGTCGTAGCGCTCGTTGCACTCGCGCTCGACGTCTGAGGTCGTAAGGCCGCCGACGCGGCTCTGGGTGCCGGCGAAGTTCTCGGAGACGAACGCGTCATCGAAGCCGACGATCTCGAAGATCTGGGCGGAGTGGTAGCCCTGCATGGTCGAGATGCCCATCTTGGACATCGTGGAGACGATGCCCTTGGTGACGGCCTCGTCGTAGTTGGCGATGCCCTCCTCGGCGCTGACGGAGATCTTGCCCTTGCGGGCGAGCTCGCGGATGCAGTCGTGCGCCATGTAGGGGAAGATCGCGCTCGCGGAGTAGCCGACGAGGCAGGCGTAGTCGTGCGGGGTCACCGCGTCGCCGCACTCCACCACGAGGTCGGCGCTGGTGCGCAGACCGGTGCGGGTGAGGTGGTTGTGGACGGAGCCCACGGCGAGCAGCGACGGGATGGAGACCTCGCCGTCACCGGCGCGGTCGGAGAGCACGACGATGTTGGCTCCCCCGCGCACGGCGGCCTCGACCTCGTCGTCGAGGCGCCGAAGCGCGTCGGCGAGGGCGTCGGGGCCCCCGTCGCGCGGGTAGGTGGCGGAGAAGCGCGCGGCGCAGAAGCCGGGCTGGTCGATCTGGCAGATGCGCTCGAACTGCTCCTCGTCGACGATCGGCGTCTCGAGGCGCACGAGGCGGCACGCCTTGCGCGAGTCCTCGAGGATGTTGCCGTGGTTGCCGAGGTAGAGCAGGGTGGAGGTCACGAAGCTCTCGCGCAGCGCGTCGATGGGCGGGTTGGTGACCTGGGCGAACAGCTGGTTGAAGTAGTCGAAGAACGAGCGCGGCTTGCTCGAGAGCACCGCGAGCGGCATGTCGGCGCCCATCGACGCGAGCGGCGCCTTGCCGGTCTGGGCCATCGGGGTCACGGCCTCCTCGACGTCGTCGAAGTGGTAGCCGTGGCGCGCGAGGCGGATGGGCAGGGCGACGCCGGCGTCGGCGTGCTCGCTCGCGGACTCGGGCGTGGGCAGGTCGTCGAGGCCGAGGGTCTCGGAGCGCACCCAGTCGCCGTAGGGCTTCTCGCTCGCGAAGGAGTTCTTGATCTCGTCGTCCCAGATGATGCGTCCCTGGGAGGGGTCGACGAGCAGCATCTGGCCGGGTCCGAGCGAGCCGGTCTTGAGGATGTTGTCCGGCTCGACCTGCAGGGCGCCCACCTCGGAGGCGAGCAGCAGCCTGTCGTCGCGGGTGACGTAGTAGCGCGCCGGGCGCAGGCCGTTGCGGTCGAGCGCGGCGCCGGTCACGCGGCCGTCGGTGAAGGCGATGGCCGCCGGGCCGTCCCAGGACTCCATGAGCATGGACTGGTAGGCGTCGAAGGCCCGCCTCTTGGCCGAGAGCTGCGTGTTCTTGTCCCATGGCTCGGGCAGGAGCATCGAGACGGCGCGGGCCAGCGGCCGGCCGTTCATGGTCAGGAACTCGAGGACGTTGTCGAGGATCGCGGAGTCGGAGCCCTCGGAGCGGATGATCGGCATGACCTTCTCGAGGTCGGCGCCCATCACGGGCGAGTAGAGCCTCGGCTCGCGCGCGCGGGTCCAGTTGACGTTGCCGCGCAGGGTGTTGATCTCGCCGTTGTGGATGATGTAGCGGTTGGGGTGGGCGCGCTCCCAGCTCGGGGTGGTGTTGGTCGAGTAGCGCGAGTGGACGAGCGCCATGGCGGACTCGGCCGAGGCGTCGGTGAGGTCGCGGTAGAAGGTGCGCAGCTGCGGGGCGACGAGCATGCCCTTGTAGACGATGGTGCGGCAGCTCATGGAGCAGACGTAGAAGATCTTGCCGGCGAGCGCGCTCGTGGCGGCCGCCTTCTTCTCGATGGTGCGGCGGCAGACGTAGAGCCTGCGCTCGAACTCGTCGTCCGCCTCGACGCCCTCGGGGCGGCCGAGGAAGGCCTGCAGGATGGTGGGCATGCAGGCGCGGGCGGTCTCGCCCAGGTCGTGCGGGTCCACCGGCACCTCGCGCCAGAAGAGCAGCCTCAGGCCGCACTCGGCGCAGCCGTCCTCGAAGACGGAGCGTGCCTTGCGCACGCCCTCTGCGTCCTGCGGGAAGAAGAGCTGGGCGACGCCGTAGTCGCCCTGGTCGGGGAGCAGGTGCCCCCAGCGCTGGGCCTCCTTGCGGAAGAGGCGGTGGGGCAGCTGGATCAGGATGCCCGCGCCGTCGCCGGTGTTGTGCTCGAGCCCCTTGCCGCCGCGGTGGTCCAGGTTCACCAGGACGGACAGCGCGTCGTCGATCATCTGGTGCGTGCGGACGCCGCGCAGGTTCGCGAGGGCGCCGATGCCGCACGCGTCGTGCTCGAACTCGGGGCGGTAGAGCCCCTGCGCGGGCCAGGCCCCCTCGACGGGCGCCGCCGGCCCCCGTCCGCTTGCGGCTCGCCCTGCCTCGGCTCCCGCGGGTCCTGCGGGAGCGGCAGGAGCGCGCAGGCCGCGGTTCTTGTCCTCTGCCATGTGTCGATCCCCCTGTCCATGCGTCGCGCGTCCGCGCCTTGCGCCCGGGCGCGCTTCCGGATGAGTGCGTTTGCAGATGAATCGCACTCAGTTTACGTGCGCCGGAGGACGGCACGAAAACCGAAACAACTTGTATTTCTGCCGTCACGACCCTGAATCGTGGGTGATGCACCCCGTTCGCACACTCGCATACGTCCGGCAGCAAGCTGGAAACCAGCCTGTAATACGTGCAGGTGGGACTGGGTGGAGAAGGACGTGCGGCCCGGGATGGGCGGCCGCGCGCCCGCCCGCGCCCCCCGGGGCCTCCTGGACGCAATATCCACAACGGCCGCCCGCGGGGCCCCGCGGGCGCGGCGCGTATACTTGACTCTCCGGACCGAGGAGCGTGGAGCCAGCATGGAATCTCTCTACAGGAAGTACCGCCCGCAGACGTTCGACGAGGTCGTCGGCCAGGCGCACGTGGTCTCGACCCTGGAGCACGCCGTGCTCGAGGGCCGCACCAGCCACGCCTACCTCTTCTGCGGGCCGCGCGGGACGGGCAAGACGACCATGGCCCGCCTCCTCGCCAAGGCCCTCGAGTGCGAGAAGGGCCCCGGCCAGTTGCCCGACGGCACCTGCGAGCGGTGCCGCCTCATCGCCGAGGGCGACCACCCCGACGTCTACGAGCTGGATGCCGCCTCGCGCACCGGCGTGGACAACGTGCGCGAGGAGATCATCTCGCGCGTGGGCTTCGCCCCGGTGCGGGGCCGCTTCAAGGTCTACATCATCGACGAGGTCCACATGCTCACGACGGCGGCGTTCAACGCGCTGCTCAAGACCCTCGAGGAGCCTCCCTCGCACGTGGTCTTCGTGCTCTGCACGACGGACCCGCAGAAGATCCCCGCCACCATCCTCTCGCGCGTCCAGCGCTTCGACTTCCACCCGCTCGGAACCGACGAGATGCGCGCGCACCTCGTGCACGTCTGCGAGCAGGAGGGCTTCACCTACGACGACGACGCGATCGACGCCGTCGTGCGCCATGCCCGCGGCGGCATGAGGGACGCGCTCTCCACCCTGGAGCAGCTCTCCGTCTTCGGCGACGGCACCGTCTCGAGCGAGGCGGCCCAGGACATGCTCGGCTCCGTCAGCGCCTCCTCCCTGGAGAAGGTCGTGCGCTCCATGGCGGGCCGCGACGTCGCGGCCCTCTTCGAGGAGGTCGGCGCCCTGGTCGAGCAGGGGCGCGACCTCCTGCAGTTCGTGCGCGAGCTCTCGGCCCGCCTGCGCGACGTCTACGTGGCCTCCGCCGTCGGCGCGAGCGAGCGGGTCCTGCCCGGCGCCGCGGACGAGGTCGCCGAGCTGGCCGACGAGGCGCGCGCCTTCGGCTCCACGGACCGCGTCGCCCGCGTCCTCTCGGTCCTGGGGGACGTCTCGAACGAGATGCGCACCGCGACCAACCAGCGCCTCGCGCTCGAGGTCGCCTTCACCAGGGTCGCGCGCCCCGAGGCCGACCTCACGCTGGACTCGCTCGCGGAGCGCGTCGCCGAGCTCGAGGCCACCGTCGCGCGTCTCGCGGCGGGCGCGCCGGTCGCGACGGCCGCGGCGCAGGCTCCGGCTCCCGAGGTGACGGCGCCGGCCTCCGTAGCGCCGGTGCAGGCGCCCGTGGCCCCGGCTCCCGCGGCACCGTCGCCCGCGGCTGCTCCTGCCGTGCCGGTGCCGTCCGCGCGCCCCGCGGTTGCGGCGACCCCCGCGGTTGCGGCGGCACCCGCTGTTGCGTCGGCTCCCGCGTCCGCCGCCAGCCCGCGGGTGCGCCCGGTCGAGCCTGCGCGCCCGGCCGCGCCGCGCGCGCAGGCCCCCGCGGCGGCGCGTCCTTCTCGCCCGGCGCCGCGGCCGCAGGCGCCTGCCGCGGCGACTCCCACACCTGCCCCTGCACCTGTTGCGGCCGCGCCTTCCGCCGCCGGCGCGGTCACTGACGCCGGCGAGCTGCAGCGCCTCTGGAAGCAGACGGTAGACACCCTCCTGCGCAAGATCCCCTCGCGCGGGTCCTTGCTCATGAGCTCGACGATCCTGGCGGACGACGGCGTCAAGCTGCTCGTCTCGCTCCCCAAGGGCTCGACCTTCGCGATGAAGATGCTCGAGCGCACGGACGTGAGCTCGGCGATCGCGCCCTACGTGGCGCAGGTCTTCGGCGGCCCGCGCCACCTCGCCTTCGCGGAGCCGAGCCTCGCCGCGACGAGGATCGCCCACGCCGACCGCGCCCGCGCCGCGCAGGCCCCGGCGCCCTCTCAGGCGCCCGCGAGCCGCGCGCCAAAGGCGCCCGTCCAGGCGCCCGCCCCTGCGGGCCCGGCGCCCGTGCCGCCCGTCCAGGCCCGACCGGCCCAGGCCGCGCCGGAGCCTCCCGCGGAAGGCCTGCCCTGGGACCCCGCGCCGGCGGCCGTGCGGCCCCCCGTGCCCGCCGCGACGCCTGCGCCCTTCGAGGAGCCCCCCTACGAGCAGGTGCCCTACGACGACCTCTCCGCCGTGAGCTACGACGAGGCCTTCCAGGACGACGTCGCCGCGCCCGCGCCGGCGGCGCCTGCCACGCCTCCCGCTCCCGTCGCTCCCGCGCCGAAGGCGGCCCCCGTGTCCGCCCCGGCCCCGGCGCCCGCCTCGGCGCCCGCCCCGGAGGCGCCTGCGGCCGCGCCGTCCTTCTCCGCGCCCGCGGCCCCCGACGGCGCCCCCGGAGCCGGTGACGTCGTGCCCGCGGCGGCGTTGGACGACGTTCCCGACGAGCTCAGGGGCATACTCGAGAACGCGTTCGAGGTCTTCGGCGCCGGCGTGAAGGCGCGCACCGAGCCCGCGCAGCCAGCTGCCAAGGGGTACGATTCCGATGCGGCCTCCGAGGGGGCCGACGCGGGCGGGGAGGGGTAGCACGACCCTCGCTCACGCCCGGGCGGACGAGGCACGACGGCGCGCTGGCGGCGCGCGAGTGAAAGGTACGCACGATGGACATGAACCAGATCATGGCGCAGGCCCGCAAGATGCAGGCGGAGCTGGCGAGCGCCCAGGACAGCCTCAAGCAGATGGAGGCCACCGGCACGGCGGGCGGCGGCGCGGTGAGGGCGACGGTCAGCGGGGACCTGAAGCTGACCTCGCTGACCATCGACCCCGCCGCGGTCGATCCCGACGACGTCGAGCTGCTCCAGGACATGGTCGTCGCGGCGGTCAACGACGCCATCGGCCAGGTCAACGACGCGGCCAACGCGCAGATGAGCTCCATCACCGGGGGGCTCAACATCCCGGGGCTGATGTAGCGGCCCATGGACCAGACGCAAAACGACGGGCGCGCGCTGCGGCGCCTCCTCGACGAGCTTGGGCGGCTGCCCGGCATCGGGCCCAAGTCGGCGCAGCGCATCGCCTACCACCTGCTCGAGGCGGACGCCGAGGAGGCGCGCCGGCTCGCCGAGGCGATCCTCGACGTGAAGCGGCAGGTGCACTTCTGCCCGATCTGCTTCAACTACGCGACGCGCGAGACCTGCGACGTGTGCGACGACGCCACGCGCGACCGGGCCACCATCTGCGTGGTCTCCGAGCCGCGCGATGTGTCCGCCATCGAGCGCACGGGCACCTACCACGGCCTCTACCACGTGCTCGGGGGCGTCATCTCGCCCATGGACAAGGTCGGCCCCGAGCAGCTCCACGTGAAGGAGCTGCTCTCCAGGCTCGCCTCGGGGGAGGTCTCCGAGGTCATCCTCGCGACCAACCCCGACGTCGAGGGCGAGACGACCGCGACCTACCTCTCCCGCATCATCAAGCCGCTCGGAGTGCGCGTCTCGCGCCTCGCCAGCGGCCTGCCGGTGGGCGGCGACCTAGAATATGCAGACGAGATAACCCTGGGACGCGCGATCGAGGCGCGCCGTGCGGTCTAGCCCCGGCTCCGGGGCGCCTGCTGGCGGCGCCCCGCGCCCCCAGGACGGAGACACAGGAGGTAGCTATGGCCTTAGGCGACGACGGTGGCAGGCGGGCGGGAGCCCACTTCTCGGCCGGCGGGAAGGCCCCTGCGGCCGCTCCCGACGGTGCGTCCTCGGGAGCGGCGGACGACCTGGAGGAGGTGGCCACCCGCTACCGCAGCCAGCGGACGGTCGCGTCGGGCGAGGGGATGCCCCAGCCCATCGACGTGAGCAAGACGGGACCCTTCGAGAGGATCGGCTCCGACGAGGGGGCGGTCTTCGACAAGGACGGCACCGAGGTGCTCGGCTCGCGGCAGCGGGTCAAGCTCGACCCCAAGGTCGTCGCCATCCTCGTCGTCGGGGCCGCCGCGGTGATCGCCCTCGGGTTCTTCCTCTTCGCCAAGCTCACCGCCAAGCCGGCCGAGCCCCAGCAGGAGGAGGTCGTGGAGCAGACCCAGTCCTCGGTGGCGGAGCCCATCTCATACCGCGGCAACACCTACGCGCTCGCCCAGGCGGATGACGGCTCCTTCAGCCTCGTGGTCTCGGGGGGAGGAGCGGACTCCAAGACTGACCTGGGCAAGCTCGCCGGCACCCCCGTGGCCTTCGTGCTCTACGACGGCGCCTTCGTCGTCCCGGAGAACCTCTCGGACGGGACCTGGGACGTGGCCGCCTACACCATCGGCTCCGGCTGGTCGGTCATCGTCGACCAGGACGGCAACGAGTGCAAGGGAAGCGGCACGATAAGGTCGGCCTCGCTCGCCGGGAGCTCCCTCGAGATGGAGACCGACTCCGGCACCGTGTCGGTCGCCCTCTCCTAGCTGCGGCTTTGCAGATTACTCCGCCCTCGGGAAATTTTTTCAAATTGAGGGTAGACACGGGCAGCGGTCTCTGTGTAGAATAGCTACCGCACTGAGGCGAGGGGTATTAGCTCAGCTGGTTAGAGCGCCGGCCTGTCACGTCGGAGGTCGCGGGTTCGAGCCCCGCATATCCCGCCATTGGATGCTCAAGGGCCCTCTTCGGAGGGCCCTTTTCGTTTTGTTTACCCTGCGCGCGATTGCGCCCGCTGCCGGCGTGCCTAGAATGGTGGGGGCGCCCCTGCGCTGCGGACGTCCGGACACCAGCTCTCGGAGAGGAACGCGCATGGACAAAGACGCTCTCGTCTCCAGTACCGCCCCCGTGCGCATCGCCGTCTTCGACTTCGACGGGACCTGCATCGACAACCAGTCCGGCGGGCTTTTCTCGCTCTACCTCTTCCGTCGCGGCTACATCTCCCTGCCCAGGGCCGCCCGCCTCTTCAGGTGGGGCGCCCGCTACCTGCTCCACCTGCCCAACCGGCAGGAGGAGGCCCGCGAGATCATCATCGAGGCGCTCAACGAGCACACCGAGGACGAGGTCCACGAGATCATGCAGGAGTTCTTCGAGCGCGCCCTCGTCAAGCGCATCCGCCCCAAGGCCGTCTGCGAGGTTCGCCTGCGCGAGGAGGAGGGCTGCGTGACCCTGCTCGTCTCGGCGACCTTCGCCGGCATCGCCCTGCCTGCCGCCCGCTACCTGGCCGTCGACGACTGCCTCGCGACCGAGATGGAGTGCGACGCCGAGGGCCGCTACACGGGCCGGGTCAAGGGTGCCGTCCTCGCGGGCATCGAGAAGCCCCGCGCGGTCGAGCGCTGGGCGAACGCGCACTTCGGCGAGGGCGGCTGGCGCCTGGAGTACGCCTACGGCGACCATCACACCGACGAGTACCTGCTCGAGCGCGCGGCCCACCCCTTCGCGGTCTCTCCGGGCCGCACCCTCAAGGCGATCGCGAGGAGGCGCGGCTGGCGCATCGTGGACTGGGACCGAAGGTAGCCTGAGGAGGCGTGCGTCACGGGCGATGGAGCGTCTCACCGATAAATGCGACTAAGTTTGTAGTATCTTAAGTATTTACAGAATTGCATCTCACTCGGAGGCATTTATCGTGGACATATCCAGGAAGACTGACTATGCGCTGCGCATGATCGCCGACCTGGTGCGCCATCCAGGCTCGGTCGTCTCAGTGAGAAGCGCGGCGGAGGAGAACGGCGTGCCCTACTCCTTCGCCCGCTCGATTCAGCACGAGCTCGTGCGCGCCGGCATCATCGAGAGCCTCCGCGGCTCGCACGGTGGCATGAAACTCGCCGTCGACCCGCACGAGGCCACCTTGCTCCAGGTGATCGAGGCCCTGCAGGGGCCGGTCAACATAGCGGTCTGCGACACGTGCGAGCGCGACTACCCCTGCCCGAACCTCGAGACCTGCCGCTTCAACCGCATCTGGTGCTACGCGCGCAAGCTGCTCGAGGCCTACTTCGGGAGCGTCTCGCTCGCAGATGCCATCCTCGGCACCGACTCCGCGCGCCAGCCCTCGCCCGAGGTGAGCGCCCTCGCGCCGCACCTCGGCGAGCTGGCGCTCGCGGGCTGCCCCAAGACGGGCGTCGGGGTAGACGTCGCGTTCGGGAGGGGCGGGGAGCCCGTCGACGGCACCGCCAGGGGGCGCTAGGTGACCCGCGGGCCTGACGCCGGAGGGGGCGACGCCGAGCGACTGGCGCGCTTCCGCGCGACCGTTCTCGCGCGCGGCCGCGAGCTCTACCGCGACCTGCCCTGGCGCGGCACGCGCGACCCCTACGCCGTCTGGGTCTCCGAGGTCATGCTGCAGCAGACCCAGGTCAGCCGCGTGGACGGGCGCTGGCAGCGCTGGCTTGCGCGCTTCCCGACGCCCGAGGCCCTCGCCCAGGCCCCCACGGCCGACGTTTTGGCCGAGTGGCAGGGGATGGGGTACAACCGCCGCGCCCTCTCGCTCGCCCGCGCCGCCCGCGCCGTCGTCGAGGCGGGCGCGTTCCCGCGCGAGGAGGAGGACCTTCTCGCCCTGCCGGGCGTGGGGCCGGCGACCGCCGCGGGCGTCCGTGCCTTCGCCTTCGACCTGCCTGGCGTCTACCTCGAGACCAACGTGCGCGCCGTCTTCCTCCACGAGCTCTTCCCCGGCGAGGCGGGCGTGGCGGACAAAGACCTCGTGCCCCTCGTCCGCGCCACCTGCCCGCCCGACAGCTCGGACCTGGAGGACGACCCGCGGACGTGGTACTACGCCCTGCTCGATTACGGCGCCCACCTCAAGCGGACGCTCCCCAACCCCTCCAGGCGCTCGCGCGCGCACGTGCGGCAGTCGCGCTTCGAGGGATCGCACCGCCAGAAGCGCGCGGAGGTGGTGAGGATCCTCCTGGCCCACCCCGAGGGCGTCCGTGCCGAGCAGGTCTCCGACGAGCTCGCCCGCATGGAGGAGGCCGCCGGCCGCGAGGGGGTGGCCACGGCCGACGTGCGCGCCCTGCTTCGTGAGCTCGCCGGCGAGGGGTTCTGTCACGAGTCGGGTGGTAATTGGAGGCCGTGATGGGTATATACTGTCCATGTCCCTGGCCTGCGGTTCGTTCGGTGCGGCAGGGCGGGGCTCAGATTCAGGGGTGCCCTCCGAGGAGGGCGTGAGAGGAGCGTTCATGGCAGTGGATTTCGAGAGCTCGCAGACCAAGAAGAACCTCGAGGCGGCCTTCGCGGGTGAGTCCCAGGCCACCAACAAGTACGCCTACTACGCGAGCAAGGCCAAGAAGGAGGGTTACGAGCAGCTCTCCGCCATCTTCAGCGAGACCTCCGGCAACGAGCGCGAGCACGCCAAGCTCTGGTTCAAGTACCTGCACGACGGCGACGTCCCCGACACGCTGACCAACCTCAAGGACGCCGCGTCCGGCGAGAACTACGAGTGGACCGAGATGTACCCCGGCTTCGCCAAGACCGCCGACGAGGAGGGCTTCAAGGAGATCGCCGCCAAGTTCCGCATGGTCGGCGAGGTCGAGAAGCACCACGAGGAGCGCTACCTCAAGCTCGTCGAGCGCGTCGAGAAGGGCGAGGTCTTCTCCCGCCCGGGCGTGAAGGTCTGGAAGTGCCGCAACTGCGGTCACCTGCACGTCGGCGAGACCGCCCCGAAGGTCTGCCCGGTCTGCAACCACCCGCAGTCCTACTTCGAGGAGCAGGCGATCAACTACTAGCGTCTGCGACGAGCGCGCGCGGCGCAGGAACCGTGTAGCGCAGGAGCGCGAGCCTGACGAGGGGCGCCCTTCTCGGTCATCCGGGACGGGCGCCCCTTTCTCGGCGAGCTACCCCTCCTCGAGGATGGGGCAGGAGACGACGAAGGCCTTGGTGTAGGCGCCCGCGGGCTGCCGCAGGGCGAACCCGAAGCCGTGCTTGTCGCTGATGCGCTTGGCGACGGACAGCCCCAGGCCGAAGCCCTTGGTGGAGCGTGAGGAGTCGCCGCGCGAGAAGGGCCTCAGAAGCTCCGAGGTGGGCTCGGGGAGGGGCGTCCCGGTGTCGGCGACGCTCGCCAGGGCGACGGTGCCCCTGCGCTCGAGCGAGACGGCGACGGTCGTCCCGCACGGGTTGTGCCTGACGGCGTTGGCCACGAGGTTGGAGAAGACGCGCGCGAGCTGCGTCGGGTCGGCGAGGATGGGGCAGGGGCGCTCCGGAACGTCCGCCACGACGAGCACCCCCTCGCGCTCGGCGTCCGCGTAGGCCTCCGCCGCGACCTCCAGGAGGAGCTCCGCGAGGTCGCAGCGACGTCGCTCGAGGCGGAAGCCCTCGCTGTCGAGCTGCGCGTACTCCACGAGCAGATTCACCATGTCCCCGACGGCCAGGGCCTTGTGCGAGATGGTCCGGAGGTACTCCCGTCGCCTCTCCGGCTCGCTGACCACGTCGTCCGCGAGGGCCTGAGAGAGGGCGGCGATAGAGGTGACGGGCGTGCGGAGGTCGTGGGCCAGATCCGCCACGACGAGGTTGCGCTCCTGCTCCTCGCGCCGGCGCTCGCGCGCGAAGGCCTCCTGGACGGCCCTGACCCTTCCGTCCACGAGGAACGCGAAGACGACGGCTGCGACCACGATGGGAAGGAGTACCAGCGCCTGCATGAGCAGCAGGAGGGCGACGAGGCCGTCCGCCTCCGGCCGGAGGGCATCGGAAGGCCCTTGGGACCCGAGGACGAGCTCGGCCAGGAGGCGCGGCAGGCGCGAGATGAGCCCGAGGGCGGATTCCTGCGCGACTTCGCTTCCGACCGAGGAGACGAGCGCCGACGCAACCGGGGCGAGGAGGCGGTCCTCGACCTGGAAGACGGCGACCTCCGCCAGCGCGGTGAGGGCGCAGGTGACGAGGAAGGCCTTCACGAGGTAGCCCTTGAGGTCGCTCATGGGCTGGGGGCCGATCCCCCCTTCGGTCCCGGCGCCGCTCATGGCACGATCCTGTACCCGATGCCACGGACGGTCTGGATGTGGCGCTGAGGCTCGCCTCCGAGCTTGGCGCGCAGCTTGGAGATCGAGACCATCACGCTGTTGTCCGCGCCCGCGAACTCCTGCTGCCAGGCGTAGTCGAAGATCTGACGCTTGGTGTAGACCCTGCCGGGGTGCGCCATCAGGAGCTCCATGATCCTAAGCTCGACGGGGGTGAGCGGGACGGGCGTCCCGTCGAGGGTGAGCGTCGCCTCGTCGGGCGAAAGGGTGAGCTCGCCCACCCTGAGCTGGGGCGCGCCGGCCGCCGCGCCGCCCGCGACGGAGGAGCCGAGCCTCGTGTAGCGCCTGATGGCCGCCCCTACGCGGGCCACCACCTCGAGGGGGTTGAAGGGCTTGGCGAGGTAGTCGTCTGCACCGAGGTTGAGGCCCAGGATCTTGTCGGGGTCCTGCCCCTTAGCGCTCAGGAGGATGACGGGGACGTTGCTGGTGCGCCGGATCTCGCGCAGGGCGCCGTAGCCGTCGAGCACGGGCATCATGATGTCGAGAAGAATGAGGTCGACGCCGCCGTCGGCGACGCGGCCGACCGCCTGTCTGCCGTCCGCGGCCTCGCGGACCTCGTACCCGGCGTCCTCGAGGTAGAGGCGGACGACGTCGCGGATGGAGGCGTCGTCGTCTGCGATGAGCACGTAACCCATGTGGTCCCCCTGTGGTGCGGGGCGGCTGGGCCGCCCCGCCTCGTTGGATTCTTGTCGGGTTGCCTAGGGATGATGGTATCCCCCGGGGCCCTAGCCTACTCGGCGAGTGGGTCTTGGGGCCCGCCGGGCAGGGTGGGGGTGGGGTTGTCGCCGTAGCGCAGGGCCTCGAAGAGAGCGGCGTTGACGCCCTCCTGGTAGGGCCTGGAGTAGAACGTGCCCACCAGGCCGAGCGTCAGGCAGGAGAGGAGCTTCCAGCCGAGGAAGGAGAGGTCGAGGACGAAGGCGCCCCACTTGTTGCCGTCCATCATCCTGCGGCTCTCGGCGGTCGCGGCGTCGCAGTCCAGGGTGGGGTCCTCCGCGAGCAGGTAGGGGATCATGCGGTACTCGTAGTACTTAACGATGCCGGGGACGACGAACAGGAGCGTCCAGGCGAAGAGCTTGAGGTCGCGCAGGAACATGACCTTCACGATGTTGAGGTAGTTGCTGTCGAACGCCCAGAGGAGCTCCTGGACGCGGCCCGGGCCGCTCAGGTTCGAGACGAAGAAGTGACGGGCGCCGACCTCGAGCGGCAGGAAGAGGAAGACGCCGAGGAGGATGCCCACGGCCCCGACGACGAGCGCCACGCCCGCCAGGATGCCGACGACCGCGACGGTGGTCAGGTACGGGACGTGGGGGGCGAGCACCTCGTCCGTGGCGTCTGCCTCGGAGGGGTCGTACGCGTAGCCCTCGGTGGCGTAGGGGTCGGCCTGGCTCCCGCCCTCCCAGTCGACCGCGCTCGTCGCGGCCGCCTCCGCGGCAGCCTCCGGCGAGGTGTAGCGCCAGCCGCCCGGGCCGGCCGCCCGCCCCGCGCCGCCTCCCGCGAACACGACGACGCCCAGCACGAAGGCCACGAACACCGACTTCCAGTAGTTGTGCCTGAGGGCCTCCTTGCCATGTGCCTTGAGGTCCTCCCTGCTCCATCCAGACATACCAGACGCTCCTCTCTCGAGGGGGCGCATCGCGCCCCCGGTCCCTGTCGCACACGCTTCGATGAGAGCATCGCGCACGAGCCTGTCGCTGGCCTGTCCTCAACCTTTCGGCTTCCTTAACATCGCGGCCGAGCGACCCCGCAGTTAACGGTAAAACAGATAGCCAAGTGGCGATACTTGGTGCAACCACAAGGCTTCCCTCGGACGCTGCGAGCGCCTATAGTAACGACCCATGAAGACGCAGAAGACATATCAACCAGAAACGGGCAGGCAGATGCCGTAGCCCGGGCGCGTGAGGAGAAGGTCTTCTCACGGGTTCGGGCGAGACCCTAACCGCGCAGATATCAACTCGGGCGATATCACAGAGGCATCGCCACCAAGCAGAACAAGGAGCAGGACATGGCCTTCGAACTCGACCCCACCTTCGCGCAGGACCCCTCCAAGCACTTCAACACCCTCCAGGTGCATGCGGGCTGGTCGCCCGACCCCACCACCGGCTCGGCTGCCCTCCCCATCTACGCCTCCGCCGCCTTCGAGTTCAAGGACGCCGAGGACGGCGCCGCCAAGTTCGCCCTCTCCCGCCCCGGCAACGTGTACGGCCGCCTGACGAACACGACGACCGACGCGGTCGCCGCCCGCATCGCCGCCGTCGAGGGCGCCACCGGTGCCGTGGCCGTCGCCTCGGGCCACGCGGCCGAGATCCTCGCCCTCACCAACCTCGTGGGCGCGGGCGACGAGATCGTCGCCTCCGACTCGCTGTACGGCGGCACCTGGAACATCTTCCTGCACACCCTCGGCGACCTCGGCGTCAAGACCACCTTCGTCGAGAACAACGACATCGACGCCTTCGTCGCCGCGACCACGCCCAAGACCAAGCTCTGGTACGTCGAGACCATCGGCAACCCCCTCGTGGACGTCGCCGACGTCCCCGCCATCGTCGAGGCCGCCAACTCCCTGCCCTCGCCCGTGCCCGTCTTCGTGGACAACACCTTCGCGACGCCCTACCTGTACCGCCCGGCCGAGGATGGCGCCGCCGTCGTCATCGAGTCGCTGACCAAGTGGATCGGCGGCCACGGCGCCACCCTGGGCGGCGCCGTCGTGGACACCGGCAGGTTCGACTGGAAGCAGGACCCGGAGAAGTGGCACACCCTTGCCAAGCCCGACCCCTCCTACCACGGCCTCGTCTTCGCTGACGCCGCCCCCGCCGCGCCCTTCGCGACGCGCGTGCTCGCCAACAAGCTCCGCGACTTCGGGCCGACGCTCTCCCCGTATGCCGCCCAGCTCATCGGCCTCGGCATCGAGGACCTGTCCCTGCGCGTCCAGCGCCACTCCGACAACGCGCTCGCCGTGGCCAACTACCTCAAGAGCAACCCCAAGGTCAGCTGGGTGCGCTACTCCGGCCTCGAGGACGACCCGAGCCACGAGGTGGCGAGCCGCATCCTGCAGCACGGCTTCGGCGGCGTGGTGGTCTTCGGCGTCAAGGGCGGCCGCGAAGCCGGCCTCAAGGTCGTCGACAACGTCAGGCTCTTCACGCACCTCGCCAACGTCGGCGACGCCAAGTCCCTCATCATCCACCCGGCGTCCACCACGCACTCCCAGCTCACGGCCGCCCAGCTCGAGGCCGCCCACCTCTCCGAGGACCTCGTGCGCCTCTCCGTCGGCATCGAGGACGTGGAAGACATCATCGCCGACCTCGACCAGGCGCTCGCCAAGGCGTAGGGGAGAAGGACGGCGCGCCCGCCGGCGGTACGGCCCTTGCCGGCCGCGCCGGCCGGGCGTAGGGTCCGCCATAGCCGCAAGGGGGCGGCGCGCACAGGCGATCCCGTGCGCGCCGCCCTTCTCCGCACCGGTGCCGGCCGTGCCGGCCTGTCCGCGTCCCGCCTCGGGGCCTATCGCGCCCGCGACCCCGCTCGCGCCCCGGAGCCCGACTTCGCCTGCGACCCCGCGTCCCTCTTGGCGCCAGACCGCGCCCGGCCGTTGCCCTTGCCGTTCACGTGCACGTTCTTGCCCACACTCGGGCAGAGGTCGGCGAGCGGGCACCCCTCGCACTTGGGCGCCCGGGAGGTGCAGACCTGCCGCCCGAAGAGAATCCACTGGGAGTTGACGTCCTCCCACAGCTCGCGGGGGAGCAGGGAGAGCAGGTCCTTCTCGGCCTCGAGCGGCGTGGGTGCGCTGGTAAGGCGCAGCCGCGTGGCGATGCGGTAGACGTGGGTGTCCACGGCGATGCCGTCGACGATCCCGAAGCTCTTGTTGAGCACGATGTTGGCGGTCTTACGGCCGACGCCGGGCAGGCGCGTGAGCTCCTCCATGGTGTGCGGCACCTCGCCCGCGAAGTCGCTCACGATCATCTGCGCGATGCCCACGCAGTGCGCAGACTTCGACTTCCAGAACCCGAGCGTGCGGATGACCTCCGCCACCTCCGCAGGCGAGGCCTGGGCCATGCTCCGGGCGTCCGGCCAGCGCCGGAAGAGCTCGGGCGTGACGCGGTTCACGGAGGCGTCCGTCGTCTGGGCGGACAGCATGACCGAGACGACCGTGGTGAAGGGGTTGGAGAAGTCGAGCTGAGGCTCGGCATGCGGGTAGAGCTCGCCCATGCGGCGGCACACCTCGACCGCCCGCTCGCGCTTGCGCGCCTTCGACTCCCTCGGCATCGAGACCATCCCTCCGGCCCGCTCTCGACGGGCTTCAAACCAAATCAAGTCATGATAGCGCATGGCGGTGGGGTGGCGGTGGAGGCGCCTGCCCGCGGGCCGTATGGAATCGTTTCCGGTCTTGGCTCCTCCTCAACAACTGTTTGAAATAAGATGAAGAGGATTATCGAGCACCCGCCTCTCCGCGCGGGTGCGTCGGTCCCTGCCGCGGGCTCCCGCGGCGCTCTGGGATGGGGTTGGCCAAGGAACTCAAGGGACTGGGTCCCGACGGGAGGGCGACATGAGCGCACCCATTGAGAACTTGCTCATCACGAGCGACGACCTGTACTTCCTTGCCGAGGGAAGCTGGTACCGCAGCTACGAGAAGCTCGGTGCGCATCCCTGCCACAGGGACGGGCAGGAGGGCTACCTCTTCGCCGTCTGGGCGCCGGACGTCAAGGGCGTCTCAGTCACGGGCGAGTTCAACGACTGGGACCCCGAGGCGGACAGGCTGACGCGCACGCCGGTGGGCGGCGTGTGGTACGGCTTCGTCCCCGGCGTCAAGCCCGGCCAGCTCTACAAGTACCTGATAGAGACCCGTGCGGGCGACCTCCTCTACAAGGCCGACCCCTACGCGTTCATGTCCGAGAAGATCCCGGGCACTGCGTCGCGCACGGCCGAGGTGGAGGGCTACGAGTGGGGCGACGCCGGGTGGCTCGAGCAGCGCAAGGCGACCTCCCACATGAAGCGCCCGCTCAACATCTTCGAGGTGCACCTCGGCTCCTGGAAGCGCCACGACGACGGCCTCTCGGGGATCGGCGAGGCCAACACCGACGAGACCTCCGGCTCCTACCTCACCTACGACGACCTCTCCGTCGAGCTGGTGGACTACGTCAAGCAGATGGGCTACTCCCACATCGAGCTGCTCCCCGTCATGGAGCACCCCTTCGACGGCTCCTGGGGCTACCAGGTGACCGGCTACTTCGCGCCGACCTCGCGCTTCGGCGAGCCGAGGCAGTTCATGCACTTCGTCGACGCCTGCCACCAGGCCGGCATCGGCGTGATCCTGGATTGGGTCCCCGGAGGATTCTGCCGCGACGAGCAGGGCCTCGTCCACTTCAACGGCACCAAGCTCTACGAGAAGGAGGAGCACCCCAACTGGGGCACGTACAAGTTCAACTACGAGCGCGGCGAGGTGCGCACCTTCCTCATCTCCAACCTGCTCTACTGGGTCGACTGCTACCACGCCGACGGCATCCGCATGGACGGCGTCACCTCGATGCTCTACCTCAACTTCGGCGTGGACGACCCCGCCCAGAAGAAGTTCAACGAGAAGGGCACGGAGGAGGACTTCGTCTCCATCAGGTTCATCCAGCAGTGCAACAAGGTCGTCGAGTCCTACGACCCCGACGTCATGATGATCGCCGAGGAGTCCACGGCGTGGCCCCTCGTCACCTACCCGCCCGAGAACGGCGGCCTGGGCTTCAACTACAAGTGGGACATGGGCTGGATGAACGATACCCTGCACTACATGCAGACCGACTTTCCGTACCGCCCGGGCAACCACGGGCTCCTGACCTTCTCGATCATGTATGCGTTCAACGAGAACTTCGTGCTGCCGCTCAGCCACGACGAGGTCGTGCACGGCAAGTGCTCGCTGATCGTGCGCCAGCCGGGCGACCAGTGGCGCCAGTTCGCCGGCCTGCGCTCGCTGGCCCTCTACCAGATGACGCACCCCGGCGCCAAGCTCAACTTCATGGGTAACGAGATCGGCCAGTACATCGAGTGGCGCTACTACGAGGGCATCCAGTACTTCCTGTGCGACGAGTACGAGACCCACCGCAAGCACCGCCACTACGTCGCTGCCCTCAACAGGTTCTACAGCGAGAACCCCGCGCTCTTCGAGCGCGCGTACACGAGCGACGGCTTCGAGTGGATCGACGCCAACAACTCCGAGCAGTCGATCGTATCGTTCGTGAGGCACGGGGACGACCCCGCCGACGACCTCTACGTCCTGCTCAACTTCGACGTCAACGGCTACGAGGAGTACCGCATCGGCGTCAACAGGCCGGGCGTCTACCAGGAGGTCTTCAACTCCGACGCGACCGAGTTCGGCGGCTCCGGCGTCACCAACGGCGAGACGAGGTTCGCCTCGGACGACAAGCACCCGTGGAACCTGCGCGAGCAGTCGATCGACGTGCGCGTGCCCCCGCTGGGAGGCGTGGTGTTCAAGCGCGTGGCTGACCTGCCGCCCAAGACCAAGAAGGCCGTGCGCAAGCCGGCGGCGGCGAAGGCCAAGCCGGCCGCGAAGCCCAAGCCGGCCGCGAAGCCCAAGGCGGACGCGGCGAGCAAGCCGGCCGCGCCCAAGGCCGAGAAGCCCCGGGCGACGAAGGCCAAGCCGGCAGCGAAGCCCCGGGCGCGCAAGTCGGCGGCCAAGGGCACGCAGCCCGCGAGGAGGAGGACCAAGTAGCGCACGGTGGCGCCGCGTAAAGTCATCGGTGTCGACTCTTGCGGCGACGCCGCGCCGGCCGAAAGTGTTCTACCATTCGCTTGTCCTGTCCCTCGACAAAAAAGGAAACATATGCAGAACAAGACCGGGATCTTCAAGGACAAACAGGACTTCGTCGAGCAGTACCGCGACAGGTGCAAGACCCAGCTCGGCAAGGAGTTCGAGGACCTCAACGAGCACGAGCGCTTCTTCTGCCTCGCCAAGCTGATCGCCGACAAGGCGCGCCAGACCGGGCTCAAGACCCACGTCAAGGGCGAGAAGCGCGTCTACTACTTCTCCCTCGAGTTCCTCCTCGGTCCCCTCCTGGACAACTACCTGCTCAACTACGGCGTGCGCGACCTGGTCGATGAGGCCCTGAAGGACATGGGCGACGACCTCGAGACGCTGTGCAGGCAGGAGGCCGACCCCGGCCTCGGCAACGGTGGCCTCGGGCGCCTCGCCGCCTGCTTCCTGGACTCCATGGCCCACGAGGGCATCGCCGGCAACGGTAACGGCATGCGCTACCAGTACGGCCTCTTCCGCCAGGAGATCGTGGGCGGCCGCCAGGTCGAGCGCACGGACGACTGGCTCTCCCACGGATACCCCTGGGAGAGCCGCAAGAACGAGTCGGCCGTTATCGTGCAGTTCGGCGGCCAGGTCGTCCGTCACGAGGACAACGGCTACTTCTGGTTCACGCAGGAGGGCGGCGAGTTCGTGAAGGCCGTCCCCTACGACGTCCCCATCGTCGGCTACGGCGCCAAGAAGGTCAACGAGCTGCGCCTCTGGAAGGCCGAGCCCTCCAAGGACAACTTCGACCTCGACGCCTTCAACGCGGGCGACTACACCAAGGCGTTCGCCTTCAGGGCCAACGTGCAGGCCATCTCCACGATCCTGTACCCCAACGACGCGGGCGAGCACGGCAGGCTGCTGCGACTGAAGCAGGAGTACCTGTTCGTCTCCGCCGGCCTCCAGAGCATCCTGCGCACCTACGAGCGCGAGTACGGCGCCGACAGGTGGTCCGAGCTCGCCGAGCACGTCAGCATCCACACCAACGACACGCACCCCGCCATGTGCGGCCCCGAGCTCATGCGCATCCTCGTGGACGAGAAGCGCGTGGACTTCGACGAGGCCTTCAGGATCGCGCGGGCGACCTGCTCCTACACCAACCACACGGTGATGCCCGAGGCGCTCGAGAAGTGGCCCATCTCCACCTTCCGCAACCTCCTGCCGCGCCTGTACATGATCATCGAGGAGATCGACCGCCGCTACCGCGACGGCTTCCCGCGCACCGGCTCCAACTGGTCCGACGCCCTCAAGAACACGGCCATCCTCTGGGACGGCCAGGTCCGCATGGCCAACCTCTCCGTGATCTTCTCGCACTCGGTCAACGGCGTCTCCGCGCTGCACACCAAGATCATCGAGGACAGCGTCCTGCACGACTTCTACAAGCTGACGCCCGAGAAGTTCAACAACAAGACCAACGGCGTGTCCCACCGCCGCTTCCTCGGCAACGCCAACCGCGCCCTCTCGGGCCTCATCACGCAGGCCATCGGCGACAAGTGGTACGACGACGCCATGGAGCTCGAGAAGCTCGCGGCCTTCGAGGGCGACGACGGCTTCCTGGAGGACTTCGCCAAGGCCAAGCAGACCGAGAAGGAGCGCCTGGCCCGCTACGTCAAGGAGGTCACGGGCGAGGTCATCGACACCTCGACCGTCTTCGACACCCAGGTCAAGCGCTTCCACGCCTACAAGCGCCAGCTGCTCAACGTCTTCAAGGTGCTCGACATCTACAACCGCATGATCAACGAGGGCTTCGAGCCCCAGCCGACCACCTTCGTCTTCTCCGGCAAGGCCGCGCAGAGCTACACCTTCGCCAAGGAGGTCATCCGCCTCATCAACTCCGTCGCGGACGTGATCAATAACGACCCGCGCGTCAGCGACCGCATCAAGGTCGTCTTCATCCCCAACTTCGCGGTCTCCAACGCGCAGATCATCTACCCGGCGACCGAGGTCTCCGAGCAGATCTCCACGGCGGGCACCGAGGCCTCCGGCACCTCCAACATGAAGTTCATGATGAACGGCGCCATCACGCTCGGCACCTACGACGGCTCCAACGTCGAGATCTGCGACCTCGTTGGCGAGGAGAACATCAAGATCTTCGGCCTGCGCGCCAACGAGGTCGAGGCCATCAAGGAGGGCGGGCGCTACTTCGCCTGGAACGAGTACAACGCCGACCGCGCCCGCCTCGGCCGCGTGGTCGACATGCTGGTGGACGGCTCGCTCGCGCACCTCTCGGGCAACTTCGAGAGCGTCCACGACGAGCTCATGGTCAACAACGACCAGTACCTCGTCCTCAAGGACTTCCACGGCTACGTCCAGGCCTGGGAGGAGCTCATGTCGGGCTACGACAACCGTCGCCTCTGGAACCGCATGGCGCTGCACAACACGGCCAAGGCGGGCTACTTCTCGAGCGACCGAACCATCCGCTCGTACGCTGAGGACATCTGGCATATTGGCAAGTAGGGGTGACCGGCCGGGGCACGGGCCTGCGGCCGGTCCGTCTAGAAAGGGGAAGGCATGAGCAAGAAGGAATGCGTCGCGATGCTTCTTGCCGGAGGGCAGGGCAGCAGGCTCAAGGCCCTGACCAACAAGGTCGCGAAGCCTGCGGTCTCGTTCGGCGGCAAGTACCGGATCATCGACTTCGTACTCTCCAACTGCGCGAACTCCGGAATCACCACGGTCGGCGTGCTCACCCAGTACCGTCCGTACCTGCTTCACTCCTACCTCGGCACGGGCGAGGCGTGGGACCTCGACGAGCGCGGTGCTGGCGTGGCCATCCTTCCCCCCTACGCCACGCAGAAGGGCGGCGCCTGGTACGCGGGCACGGCCGACGCCATCACGCAGAACATCGGCTACCTCGAGGAGCAGGACCCCGAGTACACGCTGATCCTGTCCGGCGACCAGCTCTACCGCATGAACTACGGCGAGATGCTCGCGGTGCACAAGAAGAACAACGCCGACCTGACGGTCGCCGTCATGCCCGTCGACTGGTCCGAGGCTTCCCGCTTCGGCATCATGAACTGCGACGACGAGGGCCGCATCGTCGAGTTCGAGGAGAAGCCCGCCCAGCCCAAGAGCAACCTCGCCTCCATGGGCATCTACATCTTCAACACCGACCTCCTCGTCCGCACGCTCGAGGCCGACGCGCAGGATGCCTCCTCCGAGCACGACTTCGGCAAGAACATCATCCCGACGCTGCTGGCGGCCGGCAAGCGCCTCTACACCTACCAGTTCAAGGACTACTGGCGCGACGTAGGCACCGTCGCCTCCTTCCATGAGGCGAACATGGAGCTCCTGGGCGAGCAGCCCGCGTTCGACCTGTACTCGACCGAGGCGCCGATCATGAGTAACGCCTCGACGAGGCCTCCCGCGTACGTGGGCCACTACGCCGACGTCGACGACGCGCTGATCGCCAACGGCTGCACCATCCTGGGCCACGTCAAGCACTCCGTCGTCTCCATCGACGCCTACGTGGGCGAGCGCGCGACCGTCATCGACTCCGTGCTCTTCCCGGGCGCCCGCGTTGAGGACGGCGCCACCGTCGTGAACGTCGTGCTGGGAACGAACGCCGTGGTCAAGGAGGGCGCGACCCTCGGTGACCCCAAGGAGGAGACGATCGCCATCGGCGATGACGACGTCATTGAGAAGGAGGCTGAGTAGAGATGCAGAAGGCGCTGGGTCTCATCACCGCAAACTATGGAATCGCCACCCCGAGCGTTCTCGTCGAGAACCGCCCCGTTGCCTCCCTTCCCTTCCTCGGCCGCTTCCGCCTGGTCGACTTCCCGCTCTCCAACATGGTCAACGCCGGCATCCGCACCGTCGGCCTGATCATGCCGCCCAACTACCGCTCCCTCATCGACCACGTCGGCTCCGGCAAGGACTGGGACCTCGACCGCAAGGAGGGCGGCCTGTTCGTGATGCCGGGCTCCCCCTTCGGGACCTCCCGCCAGGGCGGCCGCTTCCTCGTCCGCGACCTCGTGCTCAACAGGCAGCTGTTCGAGCGCAACAGCGAGGACTACGTGGTCCTGTCCACCTGCAACATCATCTTCAACGCCGACGTCAAGTCCCTGCTCGAGAAGCACGTAAGCTCCGGCGCCGACCTCACGCTCGTCACGCGCAAGATGGCCGAGGCCAACCCGAGCGTGCTCGGGCTCACCATCGAGGACGGCAAGGTCGTGGGCAAGAAGTTCGGCGTCGACTTCGGCGACACCGGCTTCCTCGACCTCGCGATCATCAACCGCGAGCTGCTCCTCAAGCTCGTCGACACCTTCAGCGCCATGGAGGACAAGGACCTCATCTGCGCGCTCGTCGAGACCGGTGAGGTCAGGCACCTGAATGTCCAGTGCGTCAACTTCGACGGCTACTACGCCGCGATCTTCGACACCGATCACTACTATCGCGCCAGCATGGACCAGCTCAACCCCAAGGTCCTGGCGGAGCTCTCCCCGAAGGAGCGCTTCATCAAGACGAAGGCGCACGACAACGCCCCCGCCAAGTACGAGCCGGGCTCGCACGTCACCAACTCGCTCGTGGCCGCCGGCGACCGCATCTACGGCTCCGTCACCGACTCCGTGCTCAGCCGTGACGTCATCGTCGAGACCGGCGCGACCGTGCGCAACTCGATCGTGATGCAGGGCGTCGTAATCCGCGCGGGCGCGCTCGTCACCAACGCCATCATCGACCGCGGCAACGTCATCGCCCCCGGCACCGAGCTGCGCGGGACGAACGACGACATCCTCGTCCTGGGCAAGGTCAGCGAGTAGGGACCCCATCATGGCAGACTCCGTAAGAAGAAAGCTCAAGATCCTGTTCGCCGCCTCCGAGGCGGTGCCCTTCGCGAAGACCGGCGGCCTCGGCGACGTCGCGGGGTCGCTCCCGCGCGCGCTCAAGCACGCCGGCGCGAAGGTCGCCGTCATCATGCCCAAGTACGGCAGCATCCCCAGCGAGTACCTGGAGCAGATGAAGCACGTCGCTGACTTCTACGTGCCGCTGAGCTGGCGCAGCGTCTACTGCGGGATCGAGAAGCTCAGCTATCGCGGGCTGGACTTCTACTTCGTGGACAACGAGGCCTACTTCAAGCGCGACGGCCTCTACGGCTACTTCGACGACGGTGAGCGCTTCGCGTTCTTCTCGAAGGCCATCTGCGAGGCGATCGCGAAGGTCCCTGAGCTCGCCTGCGACGTCCTGCACTGCAACGACTGGCAGACGGCCATGGCGCCCGTGTTCCTGCGCGAGTTCTACAACCAGCTTCCGGTCTGCCAGAACGTCAAGACGGTATTCACCGTTCACAACGTCAAGTTCCAGGGTCAGTTCTCCGACAAGGTCCTGAACGACGTCCTCGGCCTCGCCGACGTGCCCGCCGCCCGCGACCAGCTCTACTGTGCGCCGCAGGCGATCAGCTACATGAAGGGCGCCCTGCTCTACTCCGACCTGATCACCACGGTGAGCCCGAGCTACGCCAACGAGCTGCAGATGCCGTTCTACGGCGAGGGCATGGACCCGATCTTCCGCCGCCGCGCGGGCCAGCTCAGGGGCATCCTGAACGGCATAGACACGACCGAGTGGAACCCCAAGACCGACCCCATGCTCCAGCAGAACTACTCCGCCCAGGACCTCGACGGCAAGGCGGAGGACAAGCGCGCGCTGCAGGAGGAGCTCGGCCTCAAGCAGGACCCGACGCGGCCGCTCGTCGCCATGGTCGGCAGGCTGACCAAGCAGAAGGGCCTCGACCTCGTCCGCTACGCCATGAACTCCCTCATGTCCCGCGGCGTCCAGGTGGCCGTGCTCGGCACGGGCGACAAGGACTACGAGGACTCGTTCAAGTACTTCGACTGGAAGTACGGCGACCAGATGGCGGCGCGCATCACCTTCGACAACTCGCTCTCGCACCGGATGTACGCGGGCGCCGACCTCTTCCTGATGCCGTCCGAGTTCGAGCCGTGCGGGCTCTCGCAGATGATCGCCATGCGCTACGGCACCCTGCCCGTGGTGCGCGAGACCGGCGGCCTGCAGGACTCCGTCAAGCCCTACAACCAGTACACCGGCGAGGGCACCGGCTTCAGCTTCGCCAACATGAACGCCGACGAGATGGCCGACTGCCTGCTCGGTGCCTGCGAGCTCTTCTGGACCGACGAGGACTCCTGGCGCAAGCTCCAGCTCCAGGCCATGGAGGAGGACTTCTCCTGGAGGCGCGCCGCCAACGACTACATGGACATCTACCACGACCTGCACCCGGAGGTCATTCGCTACAACAAGCGGCGCGACCGCTAGCACCGGGGCGCGCCCCGCGCCCTTCGGCGACGGGGCGGGCGCGGCGGCATCGCGACAGGCGGCCTCCCATCCTGCGGGCTCTTGCGAGCCGGGGATGGGAGGCCCCTTTTCGTGCGGGCCCCGCTCCGCCCGCACCCGTCCCCTTAGCGCCCACTCTCCCGCGCCCCGTCGCAAGAGGGCCGCTTTCTGGCCTATAGCTGGCCTTATGCCGAAAATGAGCTTGTGAACGATTGCGATACGTGTTATGGCGCGCGCGTGTTATGGTCATGTATCAGAATATCGCGGCCGAGTGCCGCTCTGGATGCCGCGGGGCGCTCCCCCGCCGCGAGGACAGCGCGAGGGGCCTGCCCGCTCGCGGAAGCCGGGGGGCCAGGCGTCAGGCGGGAGTCGCCGCGCGCGTGGGGCATCCACGTCAGGGGGAACAAGTGAGAGCAAAGCACAGTACCTCGTGTAGCTCCTATCGCCGGCCCTTCGGGGCGGCCAAGCTCGGAGGGGCCATCACGCTCGGCATCGACGTCTGGGACGAGCGCGACCCCAAGGCCCGGCTGAGGCTCTGGGTCGACGGCGAGGGGGAGACCCTCCTCGACATGGAGGGGTCCGAGCAGGGTGACCACGTCCACTTCGAGGTGAGCTTCACCCCCTCTAAGACGGAGATCATCTGGTACAGCTTCCTCCTCACCGCAGACGACGGCGCCGTGTGGCGCTACGGCGCGCGCGAGGAGTGCAAGGTGGGCGAGGGCGCCTTCGCCATGGGGGAGCCCCCCTCGTTCCAGATTACGGTCTACACCCCACGCTACGTGGTCCCCGAGTGGTACCGTCGCGGGATCGTCTACCAGATCTTCCCCGACCGCTTCCATCGCGGCGCCGACTGGGAGCGCCGCGTGCGCGACGCCCTCGGTCCCAAGCGCAACGGCCCCGGCCGCGACCTCGTGGCGGACTGGAACACCCCGCCGAGCTACCGCAAGGACGAGTTCGGCCGCATCAGGGTGTGGGACTTCTACGGCGGCACCCTCGAGGGCGTCCGCGAGAAGCTCGGCTACCTCGAGGGCCTCGGCGTCACGGTCATCTACCTCAACCCGATCTTCGAGGCGGCGAGCAACCACCGCTACGACACCGCCGACTACATGCGGATCGACCCCATGCTCGGCGACGAGGAGAGCTTCCGCCGCCTGTGTCGGGACGCGCGCGCCCACGGCATCTCGATCATCCTCGACGGCGTCTTCAACCACACCGGCTGCGACTCGCGCTACTTCAACAAGTACGGCAACTACCCCGAGAAGGGCGCCTACGAGAGCGCCGACTCGCCCTACGCGAGCTGGTACAACTTCACCGACGACGAGCGCGACCAGTACGTGAGCTGGTGGGGCGTCGACGACCTCCCCGACGTCAACGAGGAGGACCCGGGCTACCGCGAGTTCATCTGCGGCGAGAACGGCGTCGTTCGCAAGTGGCTGCGCCTCGGCGCGAGCGGCTGGCGCCTGGACGTCGCCGACGAGCTGCCTGACGACTTCATCGCCGACATCAAGCGCGCGGCGCTGGCCGAGAAGGACGACGCGGTCGTGATCGGCGAGGTCTGGGAGGACGCCACCAACAAGGTGAGCTACGGCAAGCTCCGTGCCTACCTGCAGGGCTCCGAGCTCGACGGCACCATGAACTACCCCCTGCGCGGCGCCCTCCTCGACTACCTGCGCGGGCGCGCCAGCGCCCAGCAGCTCGCCGACAGCCTGGAGACCCTGCGCGAGAACTACCCCGAGGAGGCCTTCTACCAGGAGCTCAACCTGCTCGGGAGCCACGACCGCGAGCGGCTCCTCACCATGCTCGGCGCGCCCGACGCCGACAGCCTCAACGACGATCAGCGCCGCGACTTCCGCATGAGCGCGGGGCAGCGCGGCCTCGCCGTGAGCCGGCTGTGGGTGGCCGCCCTCCTGCAGATGACGCTGCCGGGCGTGCCCTGCGTCTACTACGGCGACGAGGCGGGTCTCGAGGGCTACACCGACCCGTACAACCGTGCCCCCTTCCCCTGGGGGAGGGAGGACAAGGACTGCCTCGCCATCTACCGCAACGCCATTGCGGTCCGCAAGACCCTCAAGGTCTTCGAGACGGGCGACTTCAGGCCGTTCGCGCTCACGGAGAGCGTCTTCGGCTTCACCCGCACCGACGGCGACACGACCGTCTGCGTCCTCGCCAACGCGAGCCTCAAGGACTCGGCGACGGTCGAGGTGCCCATGTACGGCGCCCAGGTGGACGACATCGTCCAGGGCAAGGCCCCCAAGGTCGCGGGGGACGGCCGCACCTGCCAGGTCTTCCTGTGGCCGCTCGGCACCTCGGTGCTTTACTACCACGACCGCGTTCGCCTGCAGAGGCCGATGGAGCGCGGCATGGGCGTGCTCTGCCATGTGACGAGCGTCCCCAACGCGGGCGCGCCCGGTACGCTCGGCGCGCCCGCCGAGCGGTTCGTGGACTTCCTCGCGGACTGCGGCCAGACCTACTGGCAGGTCCTGCCGGTCAACCCGACCGACCAGTTCGGCTCGCCCTACGCCGGCCTCTCTGCCTTCGCCGGCAACCCCCTCCTGATCGAGGGGTTCCAGACCAGGCTCGACGAGCTCGTGGCCGACCTCGACTCCGACCGCGGCTACGCGCGCTTCTGCGAGGAGAACGAGGACTGGCTGAGGCCCTACGCCACCTTCTGCGCCATCAAGGAGGAGGTGGGGGAGGACGTGCCCTGGCAGCGGTGGCCCAAGGAGTTCGCGTCCTACTCGCCCAGGCTCTCCCGCGACCCCAGGCTCGCCGCGAGCTTCGAGGTGCACCGCCGCACCCAGTACGTCTTCGACTGCCAGTGGCACCGGCTCAAGAACTACGCCAACGACCGAGGCGTCCAGATCATCGGCGACATTCCCATGTACGTCTCGGGCGACTCCGCCGACGTGTGGGCCGAGCGCTCCGCCTTCGACCTCACGCCCGAGGGCTACGCGGCCGGTCGCGCCGGCACGCCGCCCGACCAGTTCGCCGCCGACGGCCAGCTCTGGGGCAACCCCACCTACCGTTGGGCCGACCTAGAGCGGGGCGGCTACCAGTGGTGGGTCAGGCGCTTCAGGCGCATGATGGACCTCTACGACTACGTCCGCCTCGACCACTTCCTGGGCTTCTCGAGCTACTACTGCATCCCGGAGGGGGCCAAGGCCACCGAGGGCGCCTGGCGCTTCGGACCCGGCAAGGACCTCTTCGACGTCGCCCGCAGGGAGCTGGGACCGCTGCCGTTCATCGGCGAGGACCTCGGCACCGTGACGCCGGCCGTGCGCCTCTTGGTCTCGAGCACGGGCTTCCCCGGCATGGACGTCGTGCTGTTCTCCGACGGCGACCCCGAGCAGGGCTACCAGCCCGCGCCGGACAAGGTGGTCTACACCTCGACCCACGACACGCAGACCCTGCTGGGCTGGGTCAAGTCGCGCTATGGGAGCGAGAACCCCGAGCGCATCTACTTCGACCTGATGCGCAAGTGCCTCGCGAGCCCCGCGGACGTGGTCATGGTGCCGCTGCAGGACGTGCTCGCCCTGGATGACTCGGCGCGCATGAACGTGCCGGGCGTCGCCGAGCGCAACTGGAGCTGGCAGGCCGACGAGGGCGCCGTCGAGGCGAGCCGCACCTTCCTCGCCGAGCTCGCCCGCGACTCCGACCGCCTGCACAACCGTCGCTAGGGAGAAAGACTTGTTCATCGACCGCGTATCGCAGCAGCTTCTCACGGCCCCCGAGCTCCTGCCCCTCCTGCACGAGCTCCACGAGGGCAACGACGCCTCCCTGGCCGTCGCCCAGAGCGCCCGCCCCCTCGTGGTGGCCGCCCTCTGGGCGCACGACCCCAGGCCCTGCCTGCTCGTGGTGCCGGGGGAGGAGACGGCCGACCGCGTGGCTCGCCACCTCGCCGCCTGGCTCGGCATCGAGGCCGTCCAGCGATACCCCGAGCGCAAGGACTGGCCGTGGTCCGACAAGCCCGTCGACGACGCCGTCATCGGCGCGCGCTGCCGTGCCGTCGAGCGCCTCGCCGCCGGCGAGAGGTGCGTGGTGGTGGCGAGCGCGCGCTCGCTCCTCAGGCGCGTGCCCCCCAAGGGCTCGGGCTACTTCGCCTCGAGCACCTTCTCCGTAGGCGACCAGGTCGACTTCGAGGACGTCCCGCGCCTGCTCGTGGGCATGGGCTACGTCGACGCGGGCTCGGCCGACGAGCCCGGGGGCTTCCACGTGCACGGCGACGCGGTCGACGTCTTCCCGGCGCAGGCACCCTCGCCGGTCAGGATCGAGTTCTTCGGCGACGAGATCGACCGCGTGAGGCGCATGGTGGCCTCGACCGGCCAGACCATCGGCGAGCTCTCGAGCGTCACCGTGGGCCCCTGCCGCGAGCTCGCCCTCACGGACAAGACCGTGGCGCTCG
The DNA here is from genome assembly GCF_036408855.1 of Olsenella absiana. Lineage (NCBI taxonomy): Bacteria > Bacillati > Actinomycetota > Coriobacteriia > Coriobacteriales > Atopobiaceae > Olsenella > Olsenella absiana. The sequence continues at coordinate 21,611 of NZ_JAZGJQ010000005.1, read as the reverse complement.
CGGAGCGCGCCCTCTTCAACGCCGCGCAGGAGAGCACCTCCGTCGCGGCCGACCTCGAGCTCATCCGGCAGCGCTCCTCCTCGCCGACCGTCGACCGCTACCTGCCCGCCCTCTACGGCAAGACCTCCTCGCCCCTCGAGTTCGTGGCGCCCGACGCCCTCGTGGTGGTCGCCGAGCCGCGCGCCCTCTTCGACGACTGCGTGCACGCCTACGACGACATCGTCTCGGCCTGCAACAAGGCGCGCGTGGACCCCAAGGGCCTCTACACCCCGCCCCAGCAGCTCGACTTCGGCAGGCAGCAGCGCCTCTCGCTCCAGAGCATCCTGCGCGCCGGCGGCACCGTCACGGCGGAGATGCGCGTCAAGCAGCCCGACATCGCCGGCTCGGACACCAAGCTCCTCGCGCGCCTGCGCGGGCTCTTGGCGGACGGGGCGGCCGTGGCCTTCGCCGTGCCCGACCGCGGCGCGCGCGAGGCCCTCGAGCTCACCCTGACCGACGAGGGCATCCCCTACTCCGAGTCGCTCGCGGGCGACCCCGAGAACCGCGACCCGCTCGGCAGCGAGGCGGCGCGCACGCCCGCGCCCCTCCCCAAGGGCGAGGTCACCTTCTTCGACGCGCCGGTGCCCGCAGGCGTCGTCGTCCCCACGGCGCACCTGGGGGTGCTGTCCGTCTCGGACCTCACCGCGCGCATGGCCAAGCGCCACCACCGCGTCCGCAAGGTCGACCCCACGAGCGTGACCTTCCCCTTCAAGCCGGGGGACTACGTCGTCCACGCGACGCACGGCATCGCGCTCTTCTCGGACATCGTGCGCCAGGAGGTGGGCGGGCGCGAGCGCGACTACTTCCTGCTGGAGTACGCCGACGGCGACAAGCTCTTCGTCCCCCTCGAGCAGGTAGACCGTATCACGCGCTACGTGGGCCCCGACGGCTCGAGTCCCAGGCTCACCCGCCTCAACACGGCCGACTGGAGCCGTGCGACCTCGCGGGCGCGCAAGAGCGCCAAGAAGCTGGCCTTCGACCTCGTGGACCTCTACACCAGGCGCAGCACCGTGCAGGGCTTCGCCTTCTCGCCGGACACGCCGGCGCAGCTGGACATGGAGGCGAGCTTCCCCTACGACCTCACGCCGGACCAGGCGGGCGCCCTCGCCGACATCAAGGAGGACATGGAGCGCCCCAAGCCCATGGACCGGCTGCTCTGCGGCGACGTCGGCTTCGGCAAGACCGAGGTCGCCCTGCGTGCCGCCTTCAAGTGCTGCCAGGACGGGCGGCAGGTCATGGTGCTCTGCCCGACCACGATTCTGGCCGAGCAGCACTACGAGACCTTCTTCGACCGCTTCGCCCCGTTCGACCTCAAGGTCGCGGTGCTCTCGCGCTTCGCCACGCCCGGCCAGCAGCGCGCCGCGCTCGAGGGCTTCGCGAAGGGCGAGGTGGCCGTCCTCATCGGCACCCACCGCCTGCTCTCCGCCGACGTGAACCCCCACGACCTGGGCCTCGTGATCATCGACGAGGAGCAGCGCTTCGGCGTCCAGCACAAGGAGCAGCTCAAGAACATGCGCGAGCAGGTCGACGTGCTGACCATGTCGGCCACCCCCATCCCGCGCACCATGCAGATGGCCATGAGCGGCGTGCGGGACATGAGCCTGATCATGACGCCGCCCCCCGGCAGGCTCCCCGTGAAGGTCGTGGTGGGGGAGTACAACCAGGACGTGGTCTCGGCCGCCATCCGCAACGAGCTCGCCCGCAAGGGCCAGGTCTACTACGTGAGCAACCGCGTCAACACCATCGAGGACGCGGTCGAGCGCGTGCGCGAGGCCGCCCCCGAGGCGCGCGTGGGCGTGGCGCACGGCCAGATGAGCCCCTCCCAGGTGGAGGAGGTCATGATGGCCTTCGAGGAGCACGAGGTCGACGTCCTCGTGGCGACCACCATCATCGAGAGCGGCATCGACAACCCGCACACCAACACCTTGATCATCGAGGACTCGCAGCGCCTCGGCCTGGCGCAGCTCTACCAGCTCAAGGGTCGCGTGGGCCGCGGGCGCACGCAGGCGTACGCCTACTTCATGTTCCCCGGCGAGATCACGCTCACCCCGGAGGCCACCGAGCGCCTGACGGCCATCAACGAGTACCAGGAGCTTGGCAGCGGCATGCGCATTGCCATGCGCGACCTCGAGATCCGCGGTGCGGGCTCGCTCGTGGGCGCCGAGCAGCACGGCAACCTCTCGAGCGTCGGCTTCGACCTCTTCACGCAGATGCTCGGCCAGGCCGTCGCCGAGGCCCGCGGAGAGGTGGGCGACGTGGAGCAGCCCGAGGTCACGATCAACCTCCCCGCGGACTTCTACCTCGCCGAGGAGTATCTGCCCGAGGTCGACAAGCGCGTGCTCGCCTACCGCAGGATCGCGGCGGCGACGGAGCTCTCCGACGTCGACGCCCTCCAGCGCGACCTCGAGGACTCCTGGGGCGCGCTGCCCGAGGCCGGCCGCAACCTGCTCGACCGCGCACGCATCCGCATCCGCGGCGGCCGGCTGGGCGTGACCTCGGTCTCGCTCACCGGCGGCAGGCTCGTGTACCAGGGGATCGAGGTCCCGCGCGACGTCGCGCGCAAGCTCAAGCAGAGGCGCGCTATCGTGTACCCCAAGACCAAGAAGCTCGCCTACCCCTTCAGCGCGGGCAAGGAGGGGCCGGTCATCTGCGCCCTCGCCGTGCTCGAGGAGGTCGGCGGGGACGACGAGGACGAGTAGGGCGCACGGGCGGCGACGGGGAGAAGGACGGGTCCGGCCGCCCGCGCGTACGTGCCGGTGAGCCGGCATCGCGACGAAGGAGGCAGGAGCATGGCAGGAGCACCTGGGTCCGAGGCCGGCGCGCGGGCGCCGCACCTGCGCTGGGGCGTGATCGGCTGCGGCGTCATCGCCAACGAGATGGCGCAGACGCTCGCGCGCGAGGGGCGCGCCCTCGACGGCGTCGCCAACCGCACGCACGAGAAGGCGCAGGCCTTCGGCGAGCGCTACGGCGTGCGCCGCGTCTACGACACGATCGACGAGCTGATAGCCTCGCCCGACGTGGATGCGATCTACCTCACGACTCCGCACAACACGCACATCACCTACCTGCGCCAGGCGCTCGCCGCCGGCAAGCACGTCCTGTGCGAGAAGTCCATCACGCTCAACTCCGACGAGCTCGCCTGCGCCCGGGAGCTCGCCGCCAAGAGCGGCGTGCAGCTGATGGACGCCTGCACGGTCCTGCACATGCCCCTCTACAAGGAGCTCCGCCGCCGTGCGCAGGCCGGCGACTTCGGCCGCGTCAACCTCGTGCAGGAGAACTTCGGGTCCTACAAGGACTACGACATGCGCAACCGCTTCTTCAACCCCAACCTCGCGGGCGGCGCCCTGCTCGACATCGGCGTCTACTCCATCACGCTCGCGCGCCTCTTCCTCGAGAGCTGCCCCACCGAGCTCGCGAGCCTCATGAACCCGGCGCCGACCGGCGTGGACGAGACGGACGGCATCCTCATGCGCAACCCGGAGGGCCAGATGGTGGTCCTCTCGCTCACCCTGCACTCCAAACAGCCGAAGCGGGCCATGGTCAGCGCCGACGCCGCCTACCTCGAGGTCATGGAGTACCCGCGCGCGGACGCGGCGAAGGTCGTCTGGACCGCGGACGGCCGCGTGGAGGAGGTCCACGCCGGCGAGCGCGAGCGCGCCCTCGGCTACGTGACGGACGACCTCGAGGCCGCGGTGGCGGGAGACGAGGAGGCGGCGGCCCAGATCGAGACCTCCGCCGACGTCATGGCGCTCATGACGAGGCTGAGGCGCGACTGGGGCTTCTCCTACCCGGAGGAGCAACAGGACCGCTAGGCGGAGCAGCGGAAGGCGGACCCTTGGAGGCTGGCATGGCGGTAGACGACGAGGTAGAGAAGGACGCGGGCGCCGAGGCGACGGCGATGGGGCTCCGGGCGGAGGGGATCGACCGGCAGACCCTCGCCCGCACCGGCGCGCCCGGCCGCCACGAGCAGTTCGAGCGCGTCGTCCGCATGGTCTGGCGGCTGCGCCAGCCCGACGGCTGCCCCTGGGACAGGGCGCAGACCCACGAGTCCATCGCGCGCGACCTCATCGGCGAGGCCTACGAGGCCATGGACGCCATCGCCGAGGGCGACGACGCGCATCTGTGCGAGGAGCTCGGCGACCTTCTCGAGCAGATCCTGCTGCAGGCGCAGATCGCCGACGACGAGGGCTCCTTCGACGTCGACGACGTCTGCCGCGGCCTCGACGAGAAGCTCATCCGCCGCCACCCCCACGTCTTCGGGCCCGCACCCGCGGACGCTGCGCCCGCGGCGGGCACCGCGGGCGAGGTCGAGGGCATCTGGGACGAGGTCAAGAGGGCCGAGCGCGCTGCCGCGGGGGAGGGCGGCGGGCCGCGCGGGCTTCTCGACTCCATACCGCGGTCGCTGCCGGCGCTCATGCAGGCCCAGAAGATCTCGAAGCGGGCCGCGAAGGCGGGCTTCGACTGGCCGGACGTCTCGGGCGTCTGGGACAAGGTGGCCGAGGAGCGCGCGGAGTTCGAGGCCGAGGAGCCGGGCAGCGAGGAGGCGTCCGAGGAGTTCGGCGACCTTCTGTTCGCGCTGGTCAACGTCGCTCGCATGCAGCACTTCGACGCCGAGGAGGCGCTCGAGCGCTCCAACCGCAAGTTTCGCCGCCGCTGGGCCAGGATGGAGGAACTCGCGCGCGAGGCCGGCGAGGACCTCGAGGCGCTCCCGTGCGCCCGCCTGAACGAGCTCTGGGACGCGGTCAAGGCCGAGGAGCGCCGCGCGTAGCTCCTGTGGGGCTTCGCGCGCGCCTGCGGCCGTCTGTCATAATGGGTTGCCTATCGACGACGGCGGATGCGCCGGCAGGCCAGGCAGAAACGAAGCGCACATGAACTCACCCAGAGAGACAGCCCCCACCAAGGGGGCCCAGCCCAAGCCGCACAAGCGCGTGGGCCGAGGGGCCACGCCCACCGGCCGGCGCGACGACTCGGCGGACGTGACGACCCGGCTGCCGCGCATCGGGGAGGACGGCAGGGTCGCCGACCCCACCGGCTCCGCGCCGAGGGCGGGGAGCAGGGCCTTCTCGCTGCCGCACCTGCCGAGGAAGGCGAAGCCCGCGCCGAGGCGCCAGGGCGCGCCCGCGGACGGGCGCCAGGGCGTCCCCGACACCGGCGCGGAGGGGTCGCCGATCGCCGAGAAGGCCGAGAAGGTCGAGAGGGCCGCGGAAGCCGCCGGCGCCGAGAGGACCGCGGACGCCGGGCCGGCGACCGAGGTTGGCAAGCCCGAGGGCCCCGGCACCCAAGACGGGGCCGAGCGCAGCGCAGGGGCGCCTGCTGAGGGCAGGCCACGCCGCCGTCGGGAGAGGGCTGCGGCCAGGTCCATCGCCCGCGGGGCGGACGCCCGCGGCGACGGCGGGCAGTCCGGCGCGGACGGTCCGGGCGATGGCGAGGAGGTCCGGGAGCGCCGTCGCGCCGAGGCGGCCCGCCCCAGGCGCCCGCTCGCCGAGATCGTGCGTTCCGCGCCTGCTACCTGCGCGGACTTCGCCCGAAGACACGTCCGCGGCCTGGTCGTCCTCGCCGTCGCCCTCGCCCTCGTCGCCGCCGTGTGGGGCCCGCTCGGCGACTACTACGTGGCCTGGCGCCGCTCCGGCGAGCTCGCAGAGAGCTACGCCTCCGTCACGGCCGACAACGACGCCCTGGGCAAGGACATTGAACGCCTTCAGACCCGCGAGGGCGTGGAGGACGAGGCCCGCAGGCAGGGCTATGCCTTCGAGGGGGAGAGCACCGCCACGTCCCCGTCGGCGCCAAACGACGCTAACCAGGGCTCGGACCCCACGAACCCCAAGCCCGAGGAGCCGACGGAGCGGCCGTGGTACATCGTGGTGCTCGACGCGCTATTCTGCTATAGGCCCCTGTCGTAGGGGCCCGTCGGCCCCGTCGCGGGGCGCATCGGTGGGGAGGGACGCATGACGAGGGTAGCGGTCATCGACATCGGCACCGTCACCGCGCGGCTCGCGGTCGCAGACGTCGCGTCCGGGCGCGTCGCGAGGCTGGCCAAGAGCTCGAACATCGTCAACCTCGGGCAGGACGTGGACCGCACGGGCCGCCTGAGGGAGGACGCCCAGCGTCGACTGCTCGGCTGCGTGGACCTCTACCTCGCCTCCGCGCGCGAGGCCAGGGCGCCAGCCGTGTGCTGCACGCTCACGAGCGCCGCGCGCGACGCGGAGAACGCCGCCGACCTCCTCGCCGAGCTCGATCGCCGCGGCCTCGCCGCCCAGGTGATCCCCGGCGAGGTCGAGGGGTCGCTGACCTTCCTCGGCGTTGCCCAGGACTTCGGCGGGCGCCGGATCATGGTGGCCGACAACGGCGGCGGCTCGACGGAGGTCGCCGTGGGGAGCCTTGCCGACGGCGAGGGCGGCCTCGCGATCGAGTGGGTCCGCTCCGTGGACGTCGGCTGCCGCAGGCTGACCGAGAAGTTCCTCGCGCACGCGGACCCGCCCTCGGAGGGCGACCTGGCCCGCGCCCACGAGCTCGCGGCCGAGCGCCTCTCGGGTGCCATCCGGGCCGCGAGCGCCGCGGCCGCGGCCTCGGGCGCGCCTGCCGCGAGGCCAGAGCGCCTCGTCGTCACCGGCGGGACGGCCACGACCCTCGTCGCCGTCGAGAAGGGCCTCGAGCCCTACGACCCGCGCCAGGTGCACCTCCAGACCCTCTCCCGCGCGGACGTGGACGCCCTCGAGCGCAGGCTTTGCGGCCTCACCGTCGAGGGGAGGGCGGCCCTCCCCGGGATCCAGGCCAAGCGCGCCCCCGTCATCCTCGGCGGCACCGTCGCCGTCGCCGAGCTCATGCGCGCCGCGGGCTTCGACGAGCTGACCGTGAGCGAGAGCGACCTGCTCTTCGGGCTCTCGATCGTGGCCGCCTCGACCCTCGACGGCGCCCCCTCGCCCTTGGGCTGGCGCCCGGAGCTCACCCTGCTCTGATCGGGCGAAGCCGGGCCGCGCGGTCCTTCTCGGTTGTTCGGCGCGCGCCGGAATTGGCGGGGCACGGGAGGCCGCGATGGGCTACCATAGATAGCGCAACCAAGGGGGCGTGGCGGAATCGGCAGACGCAGCGGACTTAAAATCCGCCGCCGCAAGGCGTGTGGGTTCGAACCCCACCGCCCCTACCAGCGCACGCGTGGGCGCGGCCAGAGCCGCGAGCCAGAGAAAAGAGGGCCCCCGGCGTGCCGGGGGCCCTCGTGGCGTCTGGATGGTGCCCCCAACGAGATTCGAACTCGTGTCGTCGCCTTGAAAGGGCGATGTCCTAACCGTTAGACGATGGGGACGGCATCGCAGGTTCCGAGTATACCAGACGCACCGGGCGTGCGTAGGGCGGGCGCGGCGGGGCGGCCGGCGCCGCCGGCTAGCGAGCGCCCTCGGGGTCGAGCCAGTCCAGCCCGTTGCGCCTGGCGTAGTCCTTCGCCGAGGCGAGGAAGCCCGGCTGCGCCGCCGCCCAGGCGGCGAAGTCCGGGACGTCGGCGATGACCGGGTCGGCCTCGTGCACCGCGAGCACGGCCTCGTCGAACGAGCCCGGCACGAAGGCCGGCCGGTCGGGGACATAGACGTCCATGAGGGTGGGCTGCAGGAGCGCGTAGGCCCCGCCCGGGCAGAGCCGGTCGTAGCCCCTGAGCGCGCGGCGGGCGGCGGGCGCGCGCCCGACCTTGTAGAGCAGGATCGTGCGGGCGAGGTGCAGCCAGGCGTTGCCGTGGCGGGAGAAGCGCGCGTCGAGCCAGTCGAGGCCCTCCTCGTCCTCCAGGCGCGCCATGCAGAGCGCGTAGGTGTAGCGCGCGCCGACGGCGTCGAGCGGGGAGGCCGTCAGCAGCCCCCGGCACTCGTCGGCGGCCATGCGGTAGCGCGCGCCGTCGACGCAGGTGCGCGCGACGTGGGCCCTGAGGCGCAGGCGCGGCCGGTTGAAGACGTCGGTCCAGGCGTCGCCCGTAGCCGGCGTGGCGATCGGTCCCCGCTCGTCGTCGAGCTCCCCCTCGAGCGCGAGGAGGGCGTCGAGCAGGGCGTCGCCGTCCAGGTCCTGGGCGAGCAGGCCGCAGACGCGCGCGTCGACGCACGCCGGGGAGACGGCGCACGCCCGCTCGCAGGCCTCGCGCAGCCGTCCGAGGGCCTTCGCCCGCGCCTCGGCGTACTCGTCGTCGTCGAGGAGGTCGTCGTCGGCCCGCGCGTCCGCGTAGCGCGAGAGCGCCTGCTCGAGCAGGGCGAAGGCGCGCTCCTCGTCATCGTCCACGAAGGCGTCGGGGTTCTCCCTGACGGCGAGCTCCAGCTCGTGGAAGGCCTCGTCGGAGAGATCGGCGAGCTTCTCGCGGCGCTTGAGGGCGAGCCTCAGGCACCTCTCTGCGCGCACGTCCATCATGGGCGACCGCCTCGCGGAAGGTTGGCGTCGGGGCCCTGCCAGCCGTCGGCGCCGGCGGCGCTCTCGGCCATGCGCTCGCGCATCACGGCGCTCGAGGCCCGCGGGGCGAGCCTGCTCGTCTCTCGGGCGACCCAGGCGGAGAGCGCGCCTGCGCCCCGGGGGTCGCGGCCCTCCTGGAGGAGCACCGTGCCCTCGGAGAGGGCCAGGATCAGCTCGTCCTCGCTGTAGGGCAGGACGCAAAGGCGGGCGAAGACGCCGTCGGGCAGCTCCGCCTGGCGGATTAGGGACTCGGCGGCGTTGGGGTAGGTCTCGACGAGGCCGCGGAGCTCGTCCCGGGCCCGGTCCATCTCGTGGGCCTTGTAGGCGAGCGCGAGGCGCGCGAGGCGCGTCCAGGCGTCGTCGGCGGGGGTGCGGCGGCCGTGGGGCTGACGGCGGGCGCAGGCGGCGTCGAGGCCGGCCTCGTCTTCGAGCTTCGCGAGAGCGAGCGCCTCGGTGAAGCGGACGTCGGCCTGGTCGTGCGGGTCGAGCTCGAGGGCCTCACGGCAGACGCGCAACGCCTCGCGGTTCCTACCGCAGATGAGCGCCTCCTCGGCCTCGGCGGCGAGCCAGCGCAGGTAGGGGGCGCACGCAAGGTCGGCGGCGAGGCGGGCCCGCTCGGGGGAGTCGGGTCCCTCGAGCGCGCGGTCGCGCTCGGCGAGGCAGCGCGCGCGGACCTCCGGCTCGCCCTCGACGAGGTAGGCGAGGTAGCCGTCGAACGAGGGCTTCTCGGAGGCCGCCTGCATGCGCGCGGCGTCGAAGCAGTCGGCGTCGAGGGCGAGCGCCTCCTTCAGCAGCTGGTGGCCGTGCGCGACGAGCTTCTCGGCCTCCCGCTCGTCCGCGAAGGGGAGGCGGTAGTCGATGTCGGCCGCGGCGAGGGTCACGAGGTGGAAGGCCCTGTCCTCGTCCGTCTGCGGCAGCGAGTCGCGGTCCTGCTGGAACCTGAGCCCGAAGGAGGAGAAGGCGTGCGCCGCGGCGGTCGCGTCGCCCCCGTCGAGCGTGCGGGCGAAGCGGAGCCCCAGGCGCTGGTAGTCCTCCCGCTGGGGGTCAAACGCCATCGATTCTCCTTTCGTGCGTCAGTGTCGCGCCATCGCGGCCCTAAGGAGGTCCATGTCGAGCGGTGCCGGCGTGAGGCCGCCCATCTCGTGCTGGTAGCCCTCCGTGCCCCGTGCGAGCACGCAGACCACGCACGGCCCCGTGCCCGCGAAGGCGAGGTCCACGGCGTGCTGGATGGCCTCGGCGCGGTCGCAGACGGTCTCGTGGGGAGTGCCCGCCGGAGTGGCCTCGGCCATCTCGCGGCAGATGTCCTCCACGCGCTCGTGGCCGGGGTCGTCCTTGGTGAAGACAAGGAGGTCCGACCAGCGGGCGGCCTCGACGGGGAGCTCGCGCCGGCGCTCCACGGCCTTGTCGCCCGTGGCGCCGAAGACCGATATCACGCGGTACCCCGGGAACTCCTCGCGGACGCTGGGGCCGAACTTCGAGAAGGCCATAGCGTTGTGGGCGAAGTCCACGATGCCCACGACGCGGCGGTCGTCGCTCCAGACGAGCTCCATGCGGCCGGGCACGCTCACGCGCGCGAGGCCGGCGAGCACCTGGTCGCGCCCGGCGCCGAGAAGCTCCGCCGCGCAGATGGCCGCCAGGGCGTTCTCCACGTTGAAGAGCCCGGGCATGGGCAGCTCCACGCGGGCCTCCCAGCTGGGCGTATGGGCGACGAAGGAGCTCCTGCCGAGGCCGGACTCCACCTCGTCGCACCAGACGTCGGCGCGCCTGCCGGCGACCTCGGGGCCCGTGGCGGAGAAGAGGAGCGTCCGCTCGCAGGAGGCTGCCGCCTCGAGGACCCGGTCGAGGTGGTCGGTCGCGAGGTTCACCACGGCCGTGCGCGCCTGCCGGAAGATTCGCAGCTTGGAGGAGAAGTAGTCCTCCCAGGTGGGGTGCTCGAGGGGGGAGATGTGGTCGCGCCCGATGTTCAGGAAGGCGGCCACGTCGAGGTGGAGGCCCACGACGCGGTCGTACTTGAGCGCCTGGCTCGAGACCTCCATCACGAGGTCGGGGAGGTGGGAGTCGCGCGCGTTGGCGACGTGGCGCCACAGGTCGCAGGCCTCGGGCGTGGTGTTGATGCTCTCGGCGCGCTCGACGCCGTCGAAGGTCTCGATCGAGCCGACGATCGCGCAGCGGGGCTCCGGGGAGCCGGCGTCCAGGATGGAGCGGAGCATGTAGCTCGTGGTGGACTTGCCCTTGGTGCCCGTGATGCCCACGCAGGTGAGGTCGCGGTCCGGGTGCCCCCAGGCCTCGAGGGCGACGAGGGCCATGGCGCGCCGGACGTCGCTCGCGACGAGCGCGGGCATCCCGGGCGCGAGCCGCGCGAGCTCGTCTGCGCGCTCCTCGCCCGTGAGGTAGGCGACGGCGCCGGACTCGAGCGCGGAGGCGAGGTAGGCGGGCCGGAAGGCCGCGCCCTTGCAGACGAAGAGGTGGCCCGGGCGCACGAAGCGCGAGTCGGAGTCCGCACCGCAGACGGGCAGCGGGTCTGCGGGGAGCGCGTGCGCGCGGACGAGCAGGCCCTCGGACTCGAGTGCCGCTGCGAGCGATGTAAGCGTTGTCGTATCCATGCGCTTGAGTATAGCCCCTCGTGATGGGGCCGGGGGGCGCCTGGGCTGTGTTACACTTTCTCCGCGACAAGGGCGATTGGCGCAGTGGCTAGCGCAGGTGCCTTACACGCACAAGGTCGGGGGTTCGAACCCCTCATCGCCCACCAGAGAAGCCGGACGGGCCCCTCCGCTCGCGGGAGGGGCCCGTTCTGTAGGGCCGGCGCTTGCCGGCGGGCAGGTGGAGGAACATGCCAGGTGACTCCGGCGCCGAGAGGGCGCTCGAGCGCAGCTTCGGGCGGGCGGCGGACGAGATGCGCCCCGCCAAGCTCACGCGCAACGTGATGAAGAACGCGGACGGCTCGTGCCTCGTGGAGTTCGGGGACACGCGGGTGCTGTGCGCCGCCACCGTGGAGGAGGGCGTGCCGCGCTGGCGCAAGGGCTCGCGCGCCGGCTGGGTCACGGCGGAGTACGCCATGCTCCCGGCCAGCACCAGCCGCCGCACCCCGCGCGAGTACCGCGGGCGCAAGGGGCGCTCGATGGAGATCGAGCGCCTGGTCGGCAGGAGCCTGCGCACGGTCTGCGACCTCGCCGCCCTGGGCGAGGCGACCGTGACGGTCGACTGCGACGTGATCCAGGCCGACGGCGGCACGCGCACCGCCTCCGTCACCGGTGCGTGGGTCGCCCTGCACGACGCCCTGCGCTCGTGGGAGGAGCGCGGCAACATCCAGCGCCTCCCGCTCACGGGGCAGGTCGCCGCCATCTCCATGGGGGAGGTGGACGGCAGGCTGCTCCTGGACCTCGACTACCGCGAGGACAGCCACGCCCAGGTGGACCTCAACCTCGTGGGCACGGGCGACGGAGGCATCGTGGAGATCCAGGGGACGGGCGAGAGGAGCCTCTTCACGCGCGAACAGCTCGACGCCCTTCTCGACATGGGCCTGCCCGCGATCGAGAGGCTCGTCGCCCTGCAGGACGAGGTCACCAACTTCAGGTCCTAGGCCAGCGCCTGGACGGAGGGGAGCATCATGCCAGCTGTGGACGCGACGGCGCTCGACGCCGAGAGGACCGTGGTCGTGGCCACGGGCAACGCGCACAAGGTCTCGGAGATCGAGGCCATCCTCGGCCCGCTCATGGAGGGCTACCGCTTCTGCGCCCTCGGTGAGCTCGGGGATTTCCCCGACCCGGTGGAGGACGGCGACACCTTCCTCGCCAACGCCCTGATCAAGGCCCGCGCAGCGCTCCAGGAGACCGGCCTCAAGATCGCCGTCGCCGACGACTCCGGGCTCGTGGTGGACGCGCTCGGCGGGGCCCCGGGCATCTTCTCGGCGCGCTGGGCAGGCGAGCACGGCGACGACGATGCCAACAACGAGAAGCTCCTGCGCGAGATGGCGGGAGTGCCCGACCCGGAGCGCGGCGCCCATTTCCACTCCACCGTGGTCCTCGTCCGCTCCGACGGCCGCGTGCTGACGGGCGACGGAGACTGCCCGGGCAGGATCGGGCACGAGCGGCGCGGCGCCAACGGCTTCGGCTATGACCCGCTCTTCCTCCTCGACGACGTCCCCGGCAGGACCATGGCCGAGCTCTCGCCAGACGAGAAGAACCGCCTCTCGCACCGCTTCCGCGCCCTCGAGGACCTCGCCTCGAAGCTGCGGTAGGGGCCCGCGGCCCTTCTCGGCCGGCGCTGGCCAGGACTCGCGGCCCCTCTCGGCCGCGCCCTCAGCAGGACCCGCGCCCGCGGGCGGCACGCAGGTGTCGCTCGCGGGCTTTTTCGCGCGCTTACCCGTTTTCGACATTTGTCATAACAAATCGCGGTACCCTGTGGTCGGAAGGTAGGAGGCCGCTCCTTGCGAGGGGCCTTGGCAGGAAGGTTTCTTACAAGAGGGGGAACCATGAGAGTCGTCCGCACCACCGACTACAACGACATGAGCCGCAAGGCCGCCAACGTCATCTCCGCGCAGACCATCCTCAAGCCCGACACGGTCCTCGGCCTGGCGACCGGCAGCACGCCCATCGGCACCTATCGGCAGCTGATCGACTGGTACAAGAAGGGCGACATCGATTTCTCGCAGGTCAGCACCTACAACCTGGACGAGTACCGCGGCCTGGCGCCTGAGGACCCCAACAGCTACCACTACTTCATGCGCACCAACCTCTTCGACCACGTGAACATCGACCTGGCCAACACCCACGTGCCCGACGGCCTCGCGGCCGACCCCGAGGCCTACTGCGCAAGCTACGACGCGATGGTGCGCGACGCCGGCTACCCCGACCTGCAGCTCCTCGGCATCGGGCGCAACGGGCACATCGGCTTCAACGAGCCGGACGACGCCTTCTCCAAGGGCACCCACCTCGTGGACCTCACCGAGAGCACCATCGAGGCCAACAGTCGCCTGTTCGACAGCGTCGACGACGTGCCCCGCCAGGCCTTCTCCATGGGCGTCCAGACCATCATGTACGCCCACACGATCCTTCTCATCGCCTCCGGCGAGGAGAAGGCCGAGGCCGTGCGCGACGCCATCTTGGGACCGGTCACCCCGCACTGCCCCGCCTCGATCCTCCAGCTGCACGCCAACTGCATCCTCATCGCGGACGCCGCCGCCCTCTCGCTCTGCCCCGCCGAGTAGGGCGCTCGAACGCGCAAGGATAGGAGCCCGCGCCCCCTCGGGGACGCGGGCTCCGTTTTTGTGCCCCGTGCGCGAGCCGCCGCGGCGGCGAAGGCTGCCTTGGCCGGCGCCTAGGCGTCGAGCGTGGTCGGCTCGTGCGTGTAGGCGTTCAGGATCTCGTGGCCGTCCTCGCGGACGATGGCGAGGTCCTCGATGCGCACGCCGATGTCGCCGGGGATGTAGATGCCGGGTTCGATCGAGAAGCACATGCCGGGCAGCACCGGCTCGTGGTGCGTGGAGCTGACGTCGCCGGGCTCGTGGTCCGAGAGGCCGATCTGGTGGCCCAGGCGGTGCGTGAAGTACCTGCCGTACCCGGCGTCCTCGATGACCCTGCGCGCAGCGAGGTCGAGATCGGCGAACTCGACGCCAGGGGCTATCAGGGCCTCGGCCGCCTCGTTCGCGCGCCTGACCGTGTCGTAGACCTCGACCTGGTGGGCGGTCGGCGCGGCGGTGAAGAAGGTGCGCGTCATGTCCGAGCAGTACGCGCGGTACTTGCAGCCCACGTCGAACAGGACCATGTCACCCTTCTCGAGCCGCGTGCCGTCGGGCTCGTGGTGCGGGTCGGCGGCGTTGGCGCCGAAGGAGACGATGGGCGAGAAGCTGTGGTCTTCGGCCCCGAGGGAGCGGTACTCGCCGAGGAGCCCCTCGGCGATCGAGCGCTCGGTCACGCCCACGCGCACCTGGTCGGCGAGCCAGGCCATGGCGCGGTCGTTGATGCGCGAGGCCTCTCGCATGAGCTCCTGCTCGGCGTCGTCCTTGATGGAGCGGGCGCGGTCGACGGCGACGGATGCGAGGCGGACGGAGGCGCCGGCGCCCGCCTCCATGAGGGGGAGCAGCCAGCGCGCCGCCAGGTCCTTGTCGACCCCGAGGGGCTCGGCGTGGTCGGTCGCCGCGAGCACGAGCGGCACCGGGTCATCGGTGTCGTCGAAGGTGACGACCTCGTCCGCGGCGCCCGTCGCGTCGGGGAAGAGGCGGTTGCAGAAGAGGGTGGAGCGGGGGACGCCGCCCTCCTCGGTGAGGTAGAGCGCAAGGAAGCGCTCGTAGGGCTCGGTGTAGTAGCCGGTGAGGTACCAGATCGACAGCGGGTCCGTGACGATGGCCTGGCCGAGGCCGAGCTCGCGGAGGTTCGCGAGCACCTTGCTGGCGCGTTGCTTGTTCATTCCTGCTCCCAGGTCGCGGTGTGCGTGCGGCGCCGGCCGGACGCGCGGGGTATGGCGCGAACGGCCGGCCCCGGCAAGTGTAGCGCTCGCGCCCGCGGCGCGGACGGCCGGCGTCGGCCCCCCGGGCCTGCGACGGAGAGCCTCGTCGCGAGATGGAGATTGCGCGATTGCGCCAAACCGGCGCATGCGCGCGAGGTAACAGGCTATTCTAATCTAGTTTGACGATAACTAGCCTGACATTATTCTGGCTATTTTCCAAGGCGTCCGCGCCGGGAAGAGTGATGGTATGGAGAACGAGATACCTCCAGTGAACAGGGTAGACCTCATCCACGAGGAGCTGGGCCACTACGTCGGCCAGCGCATCAAGGTCCGCGCCAACATGGGCCGCTCGCGCATCGTGGAGCGCACGGGCGTGCTCGTGCAGGCCCACCCCTCCCTCTTCGTGATCGAGGTCGAGGAGCGCAGGGGCCGCAAGGCCCGTCAGTCCTACCAGTACGTGGACGTGCTCACGGGCACCGTCGAGCTCTTCGACGCCAACACCAACGAGCGCATGTTCGACTTCGAGGCCGTGGACTAGGGCCATGCGCGCCCGCACCCAAGACGTCCGCGCCGTCACGCGCCTGGCGCCCGCCAAGGTGAACCTGCACCTCGGCGTGCATGCCGAGAAGGACGCGCGGGGCTACCACCGCGTCGACTCAGTGATGGTCGCCCTCGACCTGGCCGACGTCGTGACCGTGGAGCCGGCAGGCTCCCTCTCGGTCACCTGCGTGCCGCCCGCGGGCTTCCCCGAGCAGAGCAACACCGCCTTCCGGGCGGCGTCGCTCCTCGCGGCCGCCCTGGGGCGCCCCGCGGACGTCCGGGTCACCCTGGAGAAGCACATCCCCGAGCAGAGCGGCATGGGCGGCTCGAGCTCGGACGCGGCCAGCGTCCTGCTCGCCCTGTGTGAGCTTTGGGGCCTCGACCCGCTCGACGCGCGCGTGGCAAAGGCCGCGCGCGCCGTGGGCGCCGACGTCCCCTTCTTCCTCGACCCGCGCCCCACGCTGCTCGCAGGCGCCGGCGACGTCCCCAGGGAGAAGTTCCCGCCGCTCGACGGCGTGCCCGTCGCGCTCGTGCGCCCCGAGGGCCCGGGCGTGAGCACGCCTGCGGCCTACCGGGAGTTCGACCGGCTGCACGATCCCGCCGCCGACCCCGCGCCGATCTGCTCCGCCCTGCGCGCCTCGGACGCCCGCGCCGTCGCGGGCCTGCTCGAGAACAACCTCGACCCCGTCGCCCGGCGCCTCCTGCCGGAGGTCGACCGCGTGAGGGGCTGGCTCAGTGCCCGGGAGGGCGTCGTCGCCTACCAGGTCACCGGCTCGGGCAGCTGCGTGTTCGCCGTCTGCGAGTCCCGTGCGGCGGCGGAGGCCGCCGCGGCCGAGGCCCGGCTCGTCTCGGCGGGCGCGGACGGACGTCCGAGGTGGTGGTCGCGGGCCGCTGTGACCATTTCCTCCCCGAGCCAAATTCCCGTGGCCAAAGCCCGGAAACTCTGCTAACATAAGGCGTCGCAACGGCTCGTGGCTCAGCATGGTAGAGCGCTCGGTTCGGGACCGAGAGGTCGCTGGTTCAAATCCAGTCGAGCCGACCATAGATTGGTCAACCCGGAGGTCTTCCTCCGGGTTTTTCTTTAGGGATTCGCACTGGAATCTCGTGGAGTCCCTGCAATCGCCAGTGGTGCCTATCCTCAGGCGGACGGCGGGCGCACCCCCACCGTCCGCCTGAGGCGAGCGTGGCGGCGGGCCACTCCGCCGCCACGCGTTGCGCCTACGAGTTCAGCAGCTCTGCGGCCTCGAGGCCGGTCATGCCCTCCTTGACGCCGAGCTCGGCCGCCTGGGGGGTCATGCCGGTGACCTTGTTGGCGAGGACGTCTTCGAAGCTCGCGCCCGCGACGCGCACGGCGACGTCGCCGAGCTGCTCGGCCTTCTCGAGGCTGAGGTAGCCGCACATGAGGAAGCCCCTGGCGCAGCGGATAACGATGAGGTTGGCGTGGCCCTCGCCCGCCAGGGCGGGCACGATGAGGCCCTCCGCCTTGCCGCTTCCTATCGTGAGCACTTCCGTGGTGACCATGCGAACCCCTCTCTTCCGGACGTCCTTCTCTGGCTTCGGCCTGCCGGCGGCGCCCGAGCCCGGCGAGCGCCGACTATGCCCTTCTAATTATGCATGAGGGCCTTGCCGCTGCCCCAGGCCTCGCCGACCTTCTCGCCGATGGCGTAGTAGCCGTTCTGGAAGGTGTCGAAGCAGAAGGCACCGAGCCGGGCGGGGTCGACCTTGCCGGAGTCGTCCAGCACGCGCTCCTCGGCCAGGACGCCCACGATCTTGCCGAGGACGTGGAAGCCGTAGGACTCCTGGCGCGCCTCGGCCACCTCGCACTCGAGGGTGAGCGGGAACTCGTTGACGACGGGCGCGTCGACCTTCTCGCTCCGGGTGGCCGTGAGCCCGGAGCGCTCGAACTTGTCGGACATGGTGTTGCCGCTCGCGATGCCGAAGAAGTCGGCCGCCGCGAGGTGGTCGACGTCGGCGACGCTCAGCGTGAAGGCGCCGGTCCGCTTGAGGTTGGCGGAGGTCCGGTGACGCTCGCCGATGTTGAGCGAGACCATATCGGTGGCGCAGACGCCGCCCCACGCCATGTTCATGACGTCGACCGAGCCGTCCTCGTTGTAGGTGGCGATCATGAGCACGGGCATGGGGAACAGGTAGGGGTGGACCCCGAGGTCCTTCTTCATAGTGTCTCCCTCTCTCGCCGGGAATCCGGCGCTCGGATACGCACATGATAGGCGCCTCGCGAGGATGTGGCGCCTTCGTGCAGGTGAGCGCAAGAGTATCCCCTCGTGCCCTGGGTACAATTGTGATGCTGGTATCTTTTGCGTATCGTATCGTTCGCCGGCGCGCTGGAGGCATGGATGGAGAAGGTCGCGACGAAGCTCTCGCGCTCCATGGGGCTGCCCGCCTGCCCCGTGGAGACCACCCTGCTGCTGATCGGCAGCAAGTGGAAGGTGCTGATTCTGAGGGACCTGGCCGGGGGCCGTCGCCGCTTCGGCGAGCTGCGCCGCTCCCTGGGCGGCATCTCCCAGAAGGTCCTCACCAGCAACCTGCGCGAGATGGAGGCGGACGGTCTGCTCACCCGCACCGCCTATCCCGAGGTGCCACCCCGCGTGGAGTACGAGCTGACGCCTCTGGGCGCGAGCCTCGCCCCCGTGCTCGACGCCCTCAGGGACTGGGGCGAGGGCTACCAGGCGGCGAATCCCGAGAGACCGCTCGTGGCGACCGCCAGTCACTACGCATAGCCGCCGCGGCGCGGGCCCGGTGCCGCGCCGCGGCAGAGGAAGGGTCCCGTCGGCGCCGGCCGGAGGGACAGGCGACTACCGTCGTGAGGTGATCCGCATGCCAGGAACAATCTGCAAGTCCTCCAACGAGCGCGGGGCGTTTGGGCTCGTGGTCTCCCGGGGCTGCCCGTACAACCGCTGCGCCTTCTGCGACCTCTACAAGGACACCACCTACCGCGAGGTTCCGCTCGAGAGGATCGAGGCGGAGCTCAGGCGCGTCCACGACGTGGGCGGCACCCCCACCAACCTCATGCTGGGTGACGGCGACGCCCTCCACATGGACATGGACCGCCTCATGGCCATCCTGGACCTCATCGGGCGCTACCTGCCCTCCGTGGAGCGGGTCACGAGCGACGCCACGGTGCCCTCGATCGCAAGGAAGACCGACGGCGAGCTCCGCGAGCTGCGTAGGCGCGGCTACGCCATGGTGTACGTGGGCATCGAAACCGGGCTCGACGACGTCCTTTGCCAGATGCACAAGGACCACACCAACGACCAGGCGCGCGAGCAGGTCAGGCGCCTGCATGCGGCGGGCTTCGAGCTCGGCGCGCACATCATGACCGGCGTCGCCGGCGCAGGTCGCGGCGCGGAGAACGCCCGTGCCACGGCGCGCCTCCTGAACGAGCTCCGCCCGAGCTTCATCACCAACTTCAACCTCGGCGTCAACCCGCTGACCGAGCTAGGCCGCTGGGAGCGGGAGGGCCGGTTCGTTCGGGCGAGCGACCTCGAGTGCATGGAGGAGGAGCGCCTGCTCGTGAGCGGGCTCGCGATCGACACCGTGTTCGAGGGCTACCACACCAAGCACGTCGCCTGCGGCGAGGAGGTCGCGGCGGGCGACGGCCCGGAGTGGCAGCGCGCCATCACCCAGTGGGTCCACACGAAGGCGAAGCTGCCCGAGGGCCGCGAGCGCATCCTCGCGAAGCTCGACGCCTCCATCGCCCAGCTCCGCGAGGCGCAGGCCTCAGCGGCCCGTCCGGAGCCCGTCTGCTGCTAGGTCGCCGCTAGGGCACGGGTTCAGCGCGGTGCCTTCCGCGCGGTACCTTCCGTGCGGAGCCCGCTGGCGGCGGATGCCCTCAGCGCTCCCCGCGCGCGTGAGGGCGTCCGCCTCCGAGCATGACCGAGGCGCGGAACGTCTCGCCTTCGACCTCGAAGCTCGCCACGCCGTCGCTCTCCCGCGCCGCCGCGCGCACGGATGCGATGCCCAGGCCATGGTGCGCCCCCTTGGTGGTGCGGAAGGTACCCCGCTCCTGCCTCACGAGCTCCGGGGCGCACGAGTTGTCGACGACGAGGAAGAGGTCTCGCCCACGGAGCTCGGCGCGCACGCGCAGGAGCGGCCTCTCTTCGCGGACGGCTGCGAAGTCCTGGATGCCCGCGACGGCGTTCTCGAGCAGGTTCGCAAGGACCGAGGCGACCATCGTCTCGCGCTGCGGGAGGGAGGAGGGGATGCGAGTGGAGATGTCCACCTCCGCCCCCGCGGCACGGGCGCGGTCGGCGAAGTAGACGAGGGCGGCGTTGAGGACGCCGTTCTCGCAGTACTCGATCGGGGCGTCGCCACGGCGGGCGACCTCGGAGAGCTCGCCGAGGTACGCCCGCATGCCGTCCAGGTCGCCCTTGTCGGCGAGCACAGCGAGGGCGTTGAGGTGGTGCCTCAGGTCGTGACGCTGCCTGCGCGCCTCCCCGATGCGCTCGGCGAGATGGCTCATCTGCTCGTTCTGCAGGTTGGTCTGCCCCTGCTCTCGCTCCGTCCGCAACGAGTGCGATGCCATCTGGATCAAGCTGGCGACCTGCCTGAAGGCGAGGAGGAAGAGAAGGTTGAGGGAGATCCAGAGGATGGCGGAGGCGATGATCGAGTCCCCGATCGACGGCGAGTCGGAGGGGTAGGGTCGGGCGAACGAGAAGCTTGCGGACAGCAGCACGGGAACCATCCAGAGGGTGTGCCAGTTCCCGGGGGTGACGAACTGGCTCGTGAGGAACCGAGCGAGCTTCGGGCAGGCGCGCCTCCAGAGGAACGGCGCGAGCAGGCCCCAGAGCGCCCACTGGACGAGCAGGCCCGGCCAGGCGAGGAACAGCTCCGACAGGTCGTTTCCGATGACCGCCGCGTCCACGAGCACGGCGGGCAAGCTTATGTCCGACGTGAGGAGGGTGGCGAGGGCGCACAGGTAGAGCGCCCGCCAGGCGTCGAGGTCCGTCATCCACGTGAGGACGGGGAAGAACAGCGCGACGTCGAGCAGCAGGAGGGGGGCGGTCGGCAGCCCTGCCTCGGAGCAGAGCCGGGCCTCGAGGGCGAGGATCGCTGCGCTCGCGACCGGTAGCGGAGCCACCCCTCTGCGACGGGGTCCCTCCAGGTTCGCGAGCCAGACGATGCGGACGATGAGGGCGAGCGCCGGAAGGCAGCCGAGCAGCTCCGAGAGGGCGAGTGCCCATTGCGGGAGTGCCGAGAGCGCGCCCACGACGGCGGAGGCGAGCCCGCCGCTCACCGCCGCCCCTCCTCGCGCATGCGCGAGAACTCCCACTCCGCCATCGCGGTGCGTGCGGTCGGGAGCAGCCTGCGGCTGATGGGCACCCGTCTCCCGTCGTAGAGGACGAAGTCCGACCCGTCGAGGTCGGACACGAAGTCGAGGTTCACGAGCACGCCCCTCGTGCACTGGAAGAACTGGGACCAGGGGCCGAGAGCCTCCCTGGCCTCGGAGAACGACGCCCTGAGGCGCTTCTCGGAGGCGCCATCCGCCCCCTTGAAGACCACGTAGTGGCCGCTCGAGTGCACGAGGACGTAGCCCGCCGGGTCGAAGGGCACGCTGCCCGGCAGGCTGACGGTGCGTCTCGCGCGCGGGGCGACCGAGACGCCCAGGCGGTCGAGCTCCGTCTTGACGTGGCCGTAGGAGAGGGGCTTGAGCAGGTAGGCGACCACACCCACGCCGTAGCCCTCCACCGCGAAGTCCGGGCTCGAGGAGACGATGACGGCCGGAGCGTCCTCTCCGCGCCGGCGCAGGTCGCGTAGGACGTCTATCCCGGAGGGGCCATGCTCCGACAGGATGCAGTCGAAGACGAGCAGGTCGTACGTCCCGAGGACGAAGGCGTGCACCAGGGACTGCGCACCGTCGAAGGAGTCGACCCTGACCGGGGTGCCCTCGTCGCGGAAGTAGCGCTGGATGTGGGCCTCCAGGAGGGACCTGTCCGTATCGTCGTTCTCGAGAACCGCCACTCGTTTCATCTTTCGAGCGCCTCCTCCCATAGGTCCGTGCGCTCAGACGGAGGGCTGTCTCCAGCGCACCCGATGACGTACAGTTTCTTTCGCAAATGTTGAGAACCGAATAGACCCAGTCCCGCGACAGGGACATGGCCCCGCTGACGGTAGGATGGTAAGTCGCCAAACAAAACCAACTGCCGAAGGAGCGG